>NZ_JBHSGG010000014.1:0-162139 GCF_042654365.1 Coralloluteibacterium thermophilum | reverse complement strand
CGGCTGGATCGCAGCCAACGGTACCCGCACGGGGATGAGAGGCGGATTCTTCAGGGCCGACGCGGTAGAAAGAGCGTCTTGGAGGCTGAGCGGGCAAGCATTCCGGCGCACGATTGCTTGTCTCGAACGCCCGCTTCTGGCCAAAAGCTGATCATGTGAGAGAGACGGTCTAGATGGTTGTCGCGCCTGCCGGAAGAGAATCTAAGCAATGACTTAGACTCGACTTTTTGCGGCAAGACGGCTCAGTAGATCCGAGGCTCGCAACCGATCAACGGGTGCTGGTGTAGTGGCGCTTGATACGACGCAATCGCGGCCGTGCAGTTCACGCGCGCGGTTTTGCGCGGTGTGAGCGGCACGCTGTGGCATCCTAGACGACTCGACCACGTGTGCGTCGTCGAGGGCAAGACATAGGCAGCACCTCGAAACCCGTACGAGCAATTGTCGTCGCATCGCGCCGGAAACACGGGCCGCCTCCGGGTCGTGTGATGCTCTGGCCCCTCATCGCTGCGCCACCGCCGGCCGCAACAAACTTAGCGCGATGGCGGCGCCGACCGTGGCTTCCACGCCCAGCGAGACAGTGATGGGCACCTTGTAGACGTCCACCAGCAGCATCTTGCCGCCGATGAACATCAGCACCAGGGCCAGGCCGTAGGGCAGCAGGTGGAAGCGGTCGGCCATGCCCTGCAGCAGGAAGAACATCGCGCGCAGGCCCAGCTCCGCGAACACGTTGGACGTGAGTACGATGAAGGGATCGCTGGTGATGGCGAAGATCGCCGGGATCGAATCCACAGCGAAGATCACGTCGGTGATGCCGATCATGACGATCACTACGAACAACGGGGTGTACAACCGCCGGCCGTCGCGCACCACGGAAAGCGCGCCGCCCTCGTATCTCCGCGTCATCAGCACGTGGCCGGTGATCCAGCGCAGCACGGGGTTCGTCTTAAGGTCCGGCGCCTTGCCGGCCGTCAGCAGCATCTTGATGCCGGTCAGCAGCAGGAGCCGGGAACGACGGGTCAGGTTCATTTTTTGTGGATCGTGGCGCCAGATTCGGTGGAGGAAGTCGGCTGCATCCACACCTGCCAAGGGCTGGAGCTGGACTACGTCGGCGTGATCATCGGGCCGGACCTGCGGTGGATCGACGGCAAGCCGAGGGTGTTTCCCGAATCACGCTCGCGCATGGACCGGTCGATCCGTGGCTACAAGACCCTGATGAAGCAGGACCCCGACGCTACCCGCGAGCGCGTGGATCGGGTGGTGCGGAATACTTACAAGACGCTGATGGGTCCGAGAGGAAGGGGTGTCATGTGTGGTCACTTCAATTATTTATCTCGGCCTAAAGCGAACATTGCCAACCCCGCCCCTCGAAGCAACAGCTCATCGACACAAATCAAGACATTGGCCACATCTGCCAAAGGCGGCTAGAGATGACCGCGATAAACCAAGACAACACCTATATCGGAAAATTCTGGCTCCCCCACAAGGGAGAAGACAGCGCGGCATACGGGATGATGGTGCTGCACAAGAACGGTGCCACGGTCCATTTACATGATGCGCTGACCCAGGGTCATCTAGAAGACTCGGTAGTTTTTGCTGAACTCAAGGGACCCCATCGCCGCGCCACACTACTTAATTGCTATGACTCCTGGATAAAAGACAGCAATGGCGAAGTAATAAAATACACCATTAACTCGACATTGACCGCCCTCGGCTGCACGACGGAAATTATCGAGACAGATACACTGACCTTCCGCATCCCTGGAAGCGAGCGGTGGCTGAATGATAACTGCTTCCACGTAATGCGCGAAGACCTAGATGTCGCGGTGCGCTTCAAGCCCATTGAGCATTACAAAGGTCAGCTCACCCCAGTTTTAATGATGACCCGAACTTATGCGGCCACAATATCTTCAGGCACATCTGGCATTGAAGTCTACTCAGTTGAGAGGAGGATGCACTATGAACTCCGATCGAGATCCAAGCTCCTGCTAGGTCGATGCTGGACATTAATATGGTCGCTCCAGAAGTTCTTTGAATTTGTCACCCAGAGCCATTTGAGCTACGAAAACGTCGAAATCCACCATGACGACCTTGCGGCCGGGCATAAATCTCGAGTCCTAATTCATAACGCAACAACACAGCGGAACCGAAATGAACCAAATCCGATTAACTTCCTAGTACACGCCCATGAAATCGATGTGCAGACCGAGGAACTGATTGGCCGCTGGGTTCGCTTGATCGACGCGAATCCAGCACCATTCGAGCACTATTTTCATGCATTTGACAGAGCTCGAGAGGACCGCGTCTTGCACTTCGTATGGAATGTCGCCGCGCTTGAAGAGCTGCACAAGATGCGCTACAGGAGGGAAAAGCGTGATTTACTGTATCGACTGAGGGAGATGGTTCAACGCTGGAAGGGCGCTTTCGACCAGCCACCAGATGACCAAGTGCTGCAGCATATCAAGGACAGCCGCCACTACCATGCGCACGCCGCGAGCGACCTCCGCGAGAAAGCAGCGAAGGGATGGTTATTGCTCAGGTACGGTGATTTCCTCATGGCGTTGTCGAGCCTTGAGCTGCTCTCGCACCTAGGGTTCGAGCAGAACGCAGCAATTACCCTTACTCGGCACTCCCAGTGGATGAGAGAGGCCCTCAACCTAACCACGCATCCGGGCTCTGATGAATAGAGATGCTAATCAAGAGCCTGATAGTCAGATAGGGAGGCCCTGAACAACGCGCCCCGATGCCATTCCCGCCTTACTGGCCAAAATGGCGCCCATTTTTTTGCGCCATTTCCGGCGCCTTTGGGTGGCATTTCCCGCCACCCAAAAGGAAGAGGGCGGGTTCACTTGTTGAACGAGCTAAGGCTCGCTGTAGGTCCGAGTGGATGGCGACGCGAATCAGAGCATGAGCCCCCCTGCGCACACCCTAGAACCTCACCCTCACCCCCCCATTCGCCACGAATCCATCCGTCGGCGCCCATGCATCCACCGTCCAGCGGCCATCGGGCGCGCGCCCGGGCAGCACCATGGGGTGGTAGCGGGTCTGGCGGATGTTAAGGAGGTTCTCCAGGTTGAGGAACAGGCTCACGCGGCCCAGGGTGATCTCGCCCAGTGCGCCCAGTTCCACGTAGGGGCGCCCGGTGCGGCGGTACGGGTTGCCGTCGAGCGGCTGGGTGCCGGTGTAGTAGGCCTCGATGCCCACGCGGCCGCGGCCGTGCTGTTCCCACATCGCCACCACGCCGGCGGTGTGGCGCGGGGTGAGCGGCACGCTGCGGCGGCCGGGCGCATCGGCCAGTGGCTCGCTGGCCTCGGTGAACACGTAGCTGCCCGTCGCCACGAAATCCCGCCAGCGGTAGCGCAGCAGGGCCTCGGCGCCGTGGGTGCGGGTGATGCCCTGCACGTTGATCAGGCGCACGCGGTCGGTGCCGTCGGCGGCGGCGGGTGCCGGCGCCAGGCGGATGGCCCGGTCCACCTCGGAGGCGAACAGCGAGACGCTTGTTTCCCAGCGGCCGTGGGCATAGCCGATGTCGAAGGAGGCGGTGTTGGCGGTTTCGGCCTTCAGGCCGTCCAGCGGCACCAGGCGCGACAGGCCGGCGGCCTCGATCTCCTCCACGAACGGCGTGGGCGCGAAGAAGCCGCGGCCCAGCGAGGTGCGCAGCGTCCACCGCCCCGGCCGGTACAGCAGCGAAAGCCGCGGGCTCAGGTGCGAGCCGTAGGTGTCGTGGTCGTCCCAGCGCGCGCTCGCGGCGAGCACCAGGTCC
Organism: Coralloluteibacterium thermophilum; assembly: GCF_042654365.1. Taxonomy (NCBI): domain Bacteria; kingdom Pseudomonadati; phylum Pseudomonadota; class Gammaproteobacteria; order Lysobacterales; family Lysobacteraceae; genus Coralloluteibacterium; species Coralloluteibacterium thermophilum. The sequence goes on along the minus strand of NZ_JBHSGG010000014.1, from coordinate 158,379 downwards.
TCGCGCAGCGCGTGCTCGGCCTGGGCGAACACGCCGGGCACGGTGTGGCTGTAGTCGAACGCGGGGAAGGCGCGCGATGCGAAGCGGTCGGCCTGCACGGCGGCGCCGGCCAGCCACGTGGTGTCGCCGAAGCCGGAGGCATAGGCGGCCTCCAGGAAGCCGGTGCGGTGGCGGTCGTCCTCCCGCAGCGGGCCGAAGCGGTGCGCGTGGTCGGCGCTCATGGCCGAGGCGCGCAGGTGCAGGCGATCAGTCTCGCGCAGCGGGATCTCGACCACGGCACCGGCGTCGTAGCGGGTGGTGTCCTGGGTCAGCGGGAAGGGCTGCCCGTCCGGCATCGGCCGCTGCCCGTGCGTGCCGCCGGTGCGGTCCTCCTTCGTGGCGCCGAAGGTCAGCAGCGCCCTCGCCCCCTCCGGCGTCTCCCAGAACAGCCGCGGCCGCAGCGTCCACCGTTCGTAGCCGGGCATGTCGACCCAGCCGTCGTCGTCGAGGTCCTGCCGGTCCTGCGTGTGGTAGCCGCCGACGACCGAATAGCCCCAGGCCTCCCCCAGCGGCGCCGCCGCGTAGCCGGTCACGTCCTGGCCGCCGCGGCTGGTGGCGTTGAGCAGCACTTCCGCTTCGTGTTCGTCGTGCGGGCGGCGGGTGATCAGGTTGATGACGCCGCCGAGCGCGGAGGGTCCATACAGCGCCGAGGCGCTGCCCTTGATGATCTCCACCCGGCCCAAGTCCGTCGGCGGAATCTGCAGCAGCCCGATCGACGACGACTGCCCGCCGTACAGCGGCAGCCCGTCGGCCAGGAGCTGCGTGTAGCGGCCGCGCAGGCCCTGGATGCGGATGTTGGAGGCGCCCAGCGCCGGCGCCGTGCTCTGCACGCGCACGCCCGCGGTCTCCGCCAGCAGCATCGAGATGTTGCCGGGCGACATCAGCAGCTTTTCCTCGATCTCCTCGCGGTCGATCACCTCCACGCGGATCGGCTCGTCCGACACGCGCCGCCCGGAGCGGGTGGACTGGACGATCACCGCATCGAGCTCCACCGCATCGTGGTCGTGATGATCGTGCCCGTCGCCATGCGCCCGATGCGCCATGGCGGTCTGGGCGAACACGGGAAGCAGCAGCGCGACGGCCATGGCCAGCGCGCGGGGGCGGAGCGAGGGGAAAGGCGTCATCGCACACTCTGGAAGGAACGGGCACACGTGGCGGGGCGCGCGCGTGCCCAATGTAGGGGCATGTGAAATCCACCGTCTCCACCGCACAGCGCGGTCACCCACTTGCAGGTGCGGCGCCGCCCACGATGCCGACGGGCTTCACAGGTAAGGAGCAGGGCGAAGACCTGGATCACCGTGCCGAGAGGTCAGATGAAGATGTCGGCCCGCGGGCCAGTGCCAACCGTCCTCACGCTGGTGCCGCACCGCGAGCACCGTAGGAGCCGCACCTGCGCCCGCACTGGATGCCCGACGAAGCTGGAAAGAGCCCTTCCCTCTCGAGCACCGACTCCCCGCCGCCTGGCGGAGTGCCGGGTCCACGCGAAGCGATGGAAGCGCGGCGGTCTTCATGCGACGCCTCATGCGTTGCATTCGCAACGCATGCGCCTGCCCCACGCCGAGGTTCAAGCCGGCGCCCGCCTCACTCCCACTCGATCGTCGCCGGCGGCTTCCCCGAGATGTCGTAGACCACACGCGAGACGCCGCGCAGTTCGTTGATGATGCGGTTGGAGACGCGACCGAGGAAGTCGTACGGCAGGTGCGCCCAGTGGGCGGTCATGAAGTCCACCGTCTCCACCGCGCGCAGCGCGATCACCCATTCGTAGGCGCGGGCGTCGCCGACGACGCCGACCGACTTCACCGGCAGGAACACGGCGAAGGCCTGGCTCACCTTGTCGTACAGGCCGGCGGCGCGCAGCTCGCTGATGAAGATGTCATCCGCGCGCGCCAGCAGCTCGGCGTACTCGCGCTTGACCTCGCCGAGGATGCGCACGCCCAGGCCCGGGCCCGGGAACGGGTGGCGGTAGACCATCTCCGGCGGCAGGCCGAGCTCCACGCCCACGCGGCGCACCTCGTCCTTGAACAGTTCGCGCAGCGGCTCGACCAGGCCGAGCTTCATGTGCTCGGGCAGGCCGCCGACGTTGTGGTGGCTCTTGATGACGTGGGCCTTGCCGGTCTTGCTGCCGGCCGACTCGATGACGTCGGGATAGATCGTGCCCTGCGCGAGCCACTTCACCTGCCTGCCCTCCACCGCCTCGGCCAGGCGCAGGCCCTCCTCGTCGAAGATCTCCACGAACAGGCGGCCGATGATCTTGCGCTTGGCCTCGGGGTCGGTGACGCCGGCCAGCGCGTCGAAGAAGCGCTCGCGCGCGTCCACGCGGATGACGGTGACGCCGAGGTGCTCGGCGAAGGTGGCCATCACCTGCTCGCTTTCCTTCCAGCGCAGCAGGCCGGTGTCCACGAACACGCAGGTGAGCTGGTCGCCGATGGCCTGGTGCAGCAGCGCGGCGACGACGGACGAATCCACGCCGCCGGAGAGCCCCAGCAGCACGTGGTCGCCGCCGACCTGCTCGCGCACCTGCCTGATCTGGTCCTCGATGATCTTCTCGGCGGTCCAGAGGGTCTGGCAGCCGCAGATGTCCACCACGAAGCGGCGCAGCAGCGCCTGGCCCTGCTTGGTGTGGGTGACCTCGGGATGGAACTGCACGCCGTACCAGCGGCGGCTGTCGTCGGCCATGGCGGCGACGGGCACGCGGTCGGTGCGCGCGGTCACCACGAAGCCCGGAGGCGCGGCGGTGACGTGGTCGCCGTGGCTCATCCACACGTCCAGGCGCGGCGGCGAGCCGGGGTGGTCCTTGAGGCCCTCGAACAGCAGGTCCTGCGCGACCAGCTCGACCTCGGCATGGCCGTACTCGCGCGCGTCGGCGGACTCGGTGTTGCCGCCGAGCTGCTTGGCGAGCGTCTGCATGCCGTAGCAGATGCCGAGGATGGGCAGCCCGGCGTCGAACACCTGCTGCGGCGCGGCCGGCGCGCCCTCCTGCGTGGTGGACTCGGGCCCGCCCGACAGCACGATGCCCTTGGGCGCGAAGGCGGCGATCTCCTCCGGGTCGTGGTCCCACGCCCAGATCTCGCAGTACACACCCAGCTCGCGGATGCGGCGCGCGATCAGCTGCGTGTACTGCGCGCCGAAGTCGAGGATGAGGATCTTGTCGCTGTGCAGGTCGGTCATGGCGTGGGGCTTTGCGTAGGTGAGTGGTGCGGGTCTGGGGTGCAGGGGCGGCTTCAGCCGCGAGCAGGCGTGTCGTCGTGGCCGGCCGTCTGGCGGCTGGCGAGGCCAAGGGAGAAGCGGCCGCTGCGCGGCTTCACCCCCATCCCAACCTTCCCCCGCAGGCGGGGGAAGGGGCTGTGTGCGTCGGCGTGAGGGTCCGTTCCGAAGAACGCCCTCGCCTGCGCCGCATTACCGGCCCCCTCCCCCGCGCAGCGGGGGAAGGGCATGTGTGCGTCGGCGTGGGGGTTCGCTACGAAGAGCGCCCTCGCCTGCGCGGCATTACCGGCCCCCTCCCCTGCGCAGCGGGGGAGGGCTGGGGTGGGGGCGCTTTGGCTGTCCTGTGGCTGCTCTGGAACAAGGACGAAGCGGCCGCTGCGCGGCCCCACCCCCATCCCAACCTTCCCCCGCACGCGGGGGAAGGGGCCGGGCGCGTCGGCGTGAGGGTCCGTTCCGAAGAACGCCCTCGCCTGCATGGCGTCACCGCCTCCCTCCCCTGCGCAGCGGGGGAGGGCTGGGGTGGGGGCGCTTTGGCTGTCCTGTGGCGGTTCTGGAACAAGGACGAGGCGGCCGCTGCGCGGCCTCGCCCCCATCCCGACCTTCCCCCGCAGGCGGGGGAAGGGGCTGGGCGCACCGGCGTGGGGGTTCGCTACGAGGAGCGCCCTCGCCTGCGCCGCATTACCGGCCCCCTCCCCTGCGCAGCGGGGGAGGGCTGGGGTGGGGGCGCTTTGGCTGTCCTGTGGCTGTTCTGGAACAAGGACGAGCCGGCCGCTGCGCGGCCTCGCCCCCATCCCAATCTTCCCCCGCAAGCGGGGGAAGGGGCTGGGCGTGTCGGCGCGGGGGTTCGTTCCGAAGAACGCCCTCGCCTGCGCCGCATTACCGGCTCCCTCCCCTGCGCAGCGGGGGAGGGTTGGGGTGGGGGCGCTTTGGCTGTCCTGTGGCTGTTCTGGAGCAAGAACGAAGCAGCCGCTGCGCGGCTTCACCCCCATCCCAACCTTCCCCCGCACGCGGGGGAAGGGGCCGGGCGCGTCGGCGCGGGGGTTCGTTCCGAAGAGCGCCCTCGCCTGCATGGCGTCACCGCCTCCCTCCCCTGCGCAGCGGGGGAGGGTTGGGGTGGGGGCGCTTTGGCTGTCCTGTGGCTGTTCTGGAGCAAGAACGAAGCAGCCGCTGCGCGGCCTCGCCCCCATCCCGACCTTCCCCGGCAGGCGGGGCAAGGCGCTGTGTGCGCGGGCATGGGGATTCATGGCACCGCGTCCGTCCGCAGGCTCTCGGTCAGCCGGGCTTCGAAGCCGAGGTGGGTCTGGCGCTGGGCGCCGTCCGACGAGGTGATGGTGAGGATGGCGCCGGCGCCGGCGGTGCGCAGGTAGTAGGCGTCGTGCCAGCGGGTGCCGCGGGGGCCCGGGCTGGTGCGCCGCACGCCCTCATAGCGGTGCCGCTGGCCCTGGAGTGCCTGCGCCTGCGGCGCGCTCCTGCCCTCGCCCGCGGTCGCGGAACCCAGGGCTGCGGTCACGTCGGCGGGCGCCTCGTCGAGGCACTCCAGCACGACGCGGAAGTAGCCGCTGTCGTCCGCCTGGTCGGTCAGGGTCCAGTGGGTGCCGTCCTGCTCCGGGGCCCAGGTGCCCGGCAGGTCGAAGATGACGCCGCAGGCTTCGAAGCGGCCGCGCATGCGGGCGGTTGCGGCACTGGCGGCATGCATCGCCGCGCCCGCTTGGGCGGCGGCGCCCTCCCCGGTCGGCTGCCGTGTCCCGATCTCGCTGCGCGACTGCGGTTCGGCCTCGCCGCGGTCGCAGGCGGCGAGGACGGCGCAGACGGCGACGGCGAGGATCAGCGGGCGGATGCGAGGCGGCTGGTTCATGCGGAACGCTCCATGCACGCGGGGGATGTGCAGAGTGCCGGGTTCGTCGTCGCCGCGGCATGTGCCGGCGGACCAGGCCGCAACCGCGTGCAGCTTCGCGCCCATCGGACCCGGCGCACGCTCATGGGACCACGTCCGTGACCAGGCTGGCCTGCAGGCGCGCGCGGAAGGCCTCGCGGGCGGCGACGTGCGCGGGTCCCTGCGTGGCGAACAGCATCAGCATCGCACCGCCCTCGCTGCTGGGCAGGTACCAGGCTTCGATGCCGTACGTCCTGCCACCGCTCTGCGTCTCGCTGCGCTGGACGCCGGTGTAGCGCCGACCGTTGGCGTCGAGCACGACGGGCCGCACGGCACCGTCCCCGGCAAGCGGCCGGCTATAGGCGCGCAATGCCGCCTCGGGGTCCGGTGGCGCCTCGGCGAGGCAGGTGACGAGAGCCCCGGCTTCGCCGTCGTCGATCTGGTTGAACAGGATGAAGTCCTCGCCCTGCGCCTCGGGGACCTGTTCCGGCGCGAGCGCGAAGCGGATGCCGCAGGCATCGAACACGCCGGGCGCGTGCGCCGACGCAATGTCGGGGGCCAGCCGGGTGCGGTAACCGGCGTCGTCCGCCGCCTGCGCCGCTTCCTTCGCCGTCGCGGGCGCCAGGACACCGGCGCAGACGAGCGCCGTCAGGACACGCCGCACCGCCGCCGGCGCGCGTGGCGCCGGCTGTGCAGGTCCTGTCGGTGCTGGCACGGCGGCGCTCCCCTGCCCCGCCGTCAGCGCATGCGGTAGTTCGGCGGTTCCTTGGTGATCTGCACGTCGTGGACGTGGCTTTCGCTCACGCCGGCGCCGGTGATCTTCACGAACCTGGGCTTGGTGCGCATGTCCTCGATGGTCGCCGCGCCCACGTAGCCCATGGAGGCGCGCAGACCGCCGGCGAGCTGGTGGACGATGCCGCGCAGCGAGCCGCGGTAGGGCACGCGGCCCTCGATGCCCTCGGGAACCAGCTTGTCGGCGTCGGAGGCGTCCTGGAAGTAGCGGTCCGAGCTGCCCTTCTCCATCGCGCCCAGGCTGCCCATGCCGCGGTAGCTCTTGTAGCTGCGGCCCTGGAACAGCTCGACCTCGCCGGGGGCCTCCTCGGTGCCGGCGAACAGGCCGCCGATCATCACCGTGGACGCACCCGCGGCCAGGGCCTTGCCGATGTCGCCGGAGTAGCGGATGCCGCCGTCGGCGATGAGCGGGATGCGGTCCTGCAGGGCCTCGGCGACCATGTCGATCGCGGTGATCTGCGGCACGCCCACGCCCGCGACGATGCGCGTGGTGCAGATGGAGCCCGGGCCCACGCCCACCTTGACCGCGTCGGCGCCGGCGTCCATCAGCGCGAGCGCGGCGTCGCCGGTGACGATGTTGCCGCCGACGACCTGGAGATCCGGGAAGGTCTTCTTGACCCAGGCCACGCGGTCGAGCACGCCCTGCGAGTGGCCGTGCGCGGTGTCGACCACCACCACGTCCACGCCGGCGGCCACCAGCGCCTCGATGCGCGCCTCGGTGTCGCCGCCCACGCCGACCGCTGCGCCGACGCGCAGGCGCTCGGAGGCGTCCTTGGCGGAATGCGGGTTGTCGCGCGCCTTCTGCACGTCCTTGACGGTGATCAGCCCGCGCAGCTGGAAGGCGTCGTTGACCACCAGCACCTTCTCGATGCGGTGCTGGTGCATGAGCGCCAGCACTTCCTCGTCGGAGGCGCCCTCGCCCACGGTCACGAGCTTGTCCTTGGGCGTCATGATGTGGCGGACCGGGTCGTCGAGCTTCTTCTCGAAGCGCATGTCGCGCCCGGTGACGATGCCGACCAGCTGCTCGCCGTCGACCACCGGCACGCCGGAGATGTTGCGCGCGCGGGTGAGCTTGAGCACCTCGCCGATGGTGGCGTCGGGCCCCACCGTGAACGGCTCGCGGATGACGCCGGCCTCGAAGGTCTTGACCTGGCGGACCTCGTCGGCCTGCCGCTTGATGGTCATGTTCTTGTGGATGATGCCCAGGCCGCCGAGCTGGGCCATGGCCACCGCCAGGCGCCCCTCGGTGACGGTGTCCATCGCCGCGGAGATGATCGGCAGGTTGAGGGTGATCCCGCGGGTCAGCCGGGAGGAGAGACGGACGTCCTTCGGAAGGACCGTCGAATGCGCCGGGACGAGGAGGACGTCGTCGAAGGTCAGCGCTTCGGCCTGGATGCGCAGCATGGGCGGCTCCGGGGTAAATCGCGGCATTTTACGCCGAAACGGGCCGCCGCTGGAGCCGGAGCATCGGGACGGTGTGGTCGGCGTTCGGATTGGTGTCCGCGGGGTGCCGAAGCGGTACGCGGAAGCGACAGCAAAAGCGCCCCCTCCCCATGCCCTCCCCCGCTACGCGGGGGAGGGGGCAGCCATGCCCCACGCAGACGAGGGCGCTGTCCGCAGCGACTGCCACGCCGACGCGCACACCCCCTTCCCCGCCTGAGGAGAAGGTTGGGATGAGGTCAGGCCCCCTTCCCCCGCCTACGGGGGAAGGTCGGGATGGGGGTGAAGCTGCGCAGCGGCCGCTTCGGTAGCGCCCGGAACAGCGGCAGCAAAAGCGCCCCCACCCCAACCCTCCCCCGCTGCGCGGGGGAGGGGGCAGGCATGCCCCGCGCAGACGAGGGCGCTGTCCTCAGCGAACCGACATGCCGACGGGCACTGCCCTCCCCCCTGCGGAGAAGGTTGGGATGAGGGTCAGGCCCCTTCCCCCGCCTGTGGGGGAAGGTCGGGATGGGGGTGAAGCCGCGCAGCGGCCGCTTCGGCGGCGTCAGGAACAACGACAGCAAAAGCACCCCCGCCCCAACCCTCCCCCGCTGCGCGGGGGAGGGAGCCGGCCATGCCCGCGCGGACGGGGGCGCTGTCCGCATCGAACCGCCACGCCGACGCACACAGCCCCTTCCCCGCCTGAGGAGAAGGTTGGGATGGGGTCAGGCCCCTTCCCCCGCCTGCGGGGGAAGGCGGGATGGGGGTGAAGCCGCGCAGCGGCCGCTTCGGTGGCGCCCGGCAGCGACAGCAAAAGCGCCCCCTCCCCAGCCCTCCCCCGCTGCGCGGGGGAGGGAGCAGCCATGCCCCGCGCAGACGAGGGCGCTGTCCTCAGCGACTGCCACGCCGACGCGCACCCCCCCTTCCCCGCCTGAGGAGAAGGTTGGGATGAGGTCAGGCCCCCTTCCCCCGCCTGCGGGGGAAGGCTGGGATGGGGGTGAAGCCGCGCAGCGGCCGCTTCGGTAGCGCCCGGAACAGCGGCAGCAAAAGCGCCGCCACCCCAGTCCTCCCCCGCTGCGCGGGGGAGGGGGCGACCATGCCCGCCAGGCTCAGTCCAGCCCCTGCTCCGCCGCCTCCGCGGCCTCGATGGTGTTCTGCATCAGGGTCGCGACGGTCATCGGGCCCACGCCGCCGGGGACGGGCGTGATCCAGCTGGCGCGGCGCGATGCCGCGTCGAAGCCGACGTCGCCCACCAGGCGTCCGTCGTCGAGGCGGTTGATGCCGACGTCGATCACCACGGCGCCCTCCTTCACCCACTCGCCGGGGATGAGCCCCGGCTTGCCCACCGCCACGACCAGGATGTCGGCCTCGCCGACGTGACGGCGCAGCTCGTCGGCCGGGGTGAACTTGTGGCAGCAGGTCACGGTGCAGCCGGCGATGAGCAGTTCCAGCGCCATCGGCCGGCCGACGTGGTTGCTGACGCCGACGATGGTGGCGCTGCGCCCCCGCACGGGGCGGTCGGTATACGCCAGCAGGGTGGTGATGCCCCGCGGCGTGCAGGGCCGCAGGCCGAACTGGCGCAGCGCGAGGTGGCCGACGTTCTGCGGGTGGAAGCCGTCCACGTCCTTGCGCGGATCGATGCGGGCGATCAGGCGCGTGGCGTCCGGAATGCCCGGCAGCGGCAACTGCACGAGGATGCCGTGAACGGCCGGGTCGGCATTGAGGGTGTCGATGAGGTCCAGCAGCTCGCCCTCGGTGGTGCCCTCGGGGAGGTCGTAGTCGATGGCGTTGATGCCGACCTTCTCGCAGGCGCGGCGCTTGTTGCGCACGTAGACGGCCGAGGCCGGGTCCCCGCCCACCAGCACCACCGCCAGGCCGGGCCGCGCCCTGCCCGCCGCGACCCGCGCGTCCACCCGCGCCTTGAGCCCGTCGAGCAGATCCTCCGCGATGCGGCGGCCATCGAGGATGCGGGCGGGATGCGGGGCGTCGGACATGGTGGCGGGGGCGGCGGAGGAAGCGCGGGATTATCGCGCATCGGCGGAGCGCGAGCGCGGCTGCCGGGAGAACGGAGCGCGGACGTCCAGGTGCCTCACTCGGTGCAAGCGCTCCCTCCCCGCCCTTCCCCCGCTTCGCAGGGGTGGGTGCGGGTGATGCACGTCGGGAAGAATCCGAGGAACCGGACGCCCTCAAGCCAGAGGCAACGGCCATTCCCGCTGAGGGGGAGCGGGATGGCGGCGCGCGCATTCATTGCACCCGGTCCGGGCGAAGGAGCAGCCACTCCGCGGAGGCGGGAGCGGACGACGTCGCCCAGCCCTGCTGCACCGCACCGCACGCCGCTTCATCGGGCGCGGCTACACTGTCCGGCCGCCCGGTCACGGGCGGCGTCCATCGCCACCAGCCTTCCCCGCACGATGACCGAACTCCACACCGAAGCCCACGCGCGCGCGCTCGATGCGGCGGACCCGCTGGCGCGCTTCCGCGACGCCTTCCACATGCCGGTGCACGCCGGCGGCGAGGCCACCTACTTCTGCGGCAACTCGCTCGGCCTGCAGCCCAGGGCCACGCGCGCCGCGGTGAACGCCGAGCTGGACTACTGGGGCGAGCTGGCGGTCGAAGGGCACTTCAAGGGACGGCTGCCGTGGATGGACTACCACCACGCGGTGCGCGACGCGCTGGCGACCCTCGTCGGCGCGCACCCCGACGAGGTGATCGCGATGAACACGCTCACCGTCAACCTGCACCTGATGATGGTGAGCTTCTACCGGCCGACCGCGGCGCGCCCGGCGATCCTGATGGAGGCCGGCGCCTTCCCGTCCGACCGGCACGCGGTGGAGTCGCAGATCCGCTTCCACGGCTTCGACCCGCGGACCGACCTGATCGAGGTGGAGCCCGACCTGCCCGGCGGCCTGTTCTCGGACGAAGCCATCGCGGCCGCCATCGCCGAGCACGGGCCGCGCCTCGCCCTGGTGCTGTGGCCCGGCATCCAGTACCGCACGGGCCAGGCCTTCGACCTCGCCGAGGTGGCGCGGCTCGGCCGCGCGCAGGGCGCCGCCGTGGGCTTCGACCTCGCCCATGCCGTCGGCAACCTGCCCCTGGCCCTGCACGACAGCGGCGCCGACTTCGCCGTGTGGTGCCACTACAAGTACCTCAACAGCGGCCCGGGCGCCCTGGGCGGCGCCTTCGTGCACGAGCGCCATGCGCGTGCCGTGCTGCCGCGCTTCGCCGGCTGGTGGGGCCACGAGAAGGCCACGCGCTTCGAGATGCGCCCGGACTTCGTGCCGACGCCGGGCGCCGACGGCTGGCAGCTCAGCAACCCGCCGATCCTCGCGCTGGCGCCGCTGCGCGCCTCGCTCGACCTCTTCGCCGAGGCGGGCCTTCCCGCACTGCGCGAAAAGTCGCTGAAACTGACCGGCTACCTCGAAGCGCTGATCGACGCGCGGATCGGCGACGTGCTGGAGATCGTGACCCCGCGCGACACGGCGCGCCGCGGCGCCCAGCTCTCGCTGCGCGTGCGCGAGGGCCGCGCGGCCGGGCGCGCGCTGTTCGACCATCTCGTCGAGCGCGGCTTCATCGGCGACTGGCGCGAGCCGGACGTCATCCGCATCTCGCCCGCCCCGCTCTACAACCGCTTCCTCGACGTACAGCGGCTGGTCGCGGCCATCGAAACATGGCGCGACGCGCGCTGACGGACCGTCCCTCTTGAATCCTTCCCCTGACCGGCCCCTGACCCTCGTCGGCGGCGGCCTCGCCGGCGCGCTGATGGCCACCCTCCTCGCGCGCCGGGGCCGGCGCGTCGAGGTCTACGAACGCCGTCCCGACCCGCGCGTGCACGGCACCGAGACCGGGCGCTCGATCAATCTGGCGCTCGCCGAGCGCGGTCTGCACGCGCTCGGCCAGGCCGGCCTGCGCGAGCGGGTGATGGAGCGCGCGGTGATGATGCGCGGGCGCATGGTGCACGCCGAGGGCCAGCCGCCCGCGCTGCACCGCTACGGTCGCGACGACAGCGAGGTGATCTGGTCGGTCAGCCGCGCCACGCTCAACATGCTGCTGCTGGACGCCGCCGAGCGGGCCGGCGCGCGCATCCACTTCGACCGCCGCCTGGTCGAGGCGGACTTCGCGCGGCGCCACGCGGTGTTCGAGGGCATCAACGACCGCGCGCGCATCGGGCTCGACTTCGACACCCTGATCGGCGCCGACGGCGCCGGCTCCGCCCTGCGCCGGGCGATGGACGCGGTGGCGCCGCTGGGCCAGCGCGCCGAGCTGCTCGACCACGGCTACAAGGAACTCGAGATCCCGCCGACCGAGGACGGGGGCTTCCGCATCGAGCCGCACGCGCTGCACATCTGGCCGCGCGGCGGCTACATGTGCATCGCGCTGCCGAACGCGGAGGGCAGCTTCACCGTCACCCTGTTCCTGCCCAACCGGGGCGACCCCAGCTTCGCGAGCGTGGTCACCGGCGGCGAGGCGCGCGCGCTGTTCGCCCGCGACTTCCCCGACGCGCTGCCGCTGATGCCGGACCTCGCCGAGCATTTCGCGCTGCATCCGGTGGGCACCCTCGGCACGCTCTACCTCGACCGCTGGCACCTGGACGGCCGCGCAGTGCTGCTGGGCGATGCCGCGCACGCCATGGTGCCCTTCCACGGCCAGGGCATGAACTGCGCCTTCGAGGACTGCGTCGCCTTGGACCGTCTGCTCGCCGAGCACGGCGACCACGAGACCGCCTTCGCCGCCTTCGCCGCGGAGCGCGCACCGAACGCCGCCGCGATCCAGGCGATGGCGCTGGAGAACTACGTCGAGATGCGCGACCGCGTCGACGACGCCGACTATCTGCTGCAGCGCGAACTCGCCGCGGCTCTCGCCGCGCGCCAGCCCGCGCGCTTCGTGCCGCGCTACACCATGGTCACCTTCATGCGCGTGCCCTACGCCGTGGCCTACGCCCGTGGGCAGGTGCAGGCGGCTCTCCTCGCCGAGGCCACGGCAGGCAAGGCCACCCTGGCCGAGGTGGACATCGACGCCGCGGAGCGCGCGGTGCTCGAACGGCTCGCGCCGCTGGACGAGGTCGCCGAACCCGCCTGAGCCCTGGCGGGCTCAGGAGTGAGCGAAGAGGAGTGAAAAACGAGGATGGGGCAGTCGGGCTTCCCTCGCTTCCACTCCTCATGTCCCGCTCCTCGCCGAAAAGCGCCCCCACCCCAGCCCTCCCCCGCAAGCGGGGGAGGGAGCATGTTGCGCATCGGCGGGCGGCGGTACATTCCATCGAGAACCGTGCACCGCACGGGACCTCCACGCCCGCGCGACCCACCCCTTCCCCGCCTGCGGGGGGAAGGCCGGGATGGGGGTGAAGCGCGCGCAGCGCACTACCCGAAGGGTAAGTGAGAGGAGGGAGAGCGCGACTGCGCTCCCACTCACTTCCCACTCCTCATGTCCCGCTCCTCGCCGAAAAACGCCCCACCCCAGCCCTCCCCCGCAAGCGGGGAAGGAAGCATGTTGCGCATAGGCGGGCGGCGGTCCATTCCATCGAGAACCGAGCACCGCACGGGGACCTCCACGCCCGCGCGACCCGCCCTTCCCCCGCCTGCGGGGGAAGGCCGCGATGGGGGTGAAGCGCGCGCAGCGCGCTGCTTGAGGAGTGTGGAGCGCGGTGAGCGACAAGAATGGCGACGCCATCCGGCTCCCGCTCTTCGTATCCCGCTCCTCGGGCTGGCGAAGACCGCCCGCGTTGTGAAATGGTGGCGGGTCATGACCGCTCCCACCTTCTTCTGGTACGACCTCGAGACCTTCGGCCGCAATCCGCGGCAGACGCGCATCGCGCAGTGCGCCGGCATCCGCACGGACGCGGACCTCAACATCGTCGGCGAGCCGCTGTCGCTGTTCTGCCGGCCGGCGGACGACCTGCTGCCCTCGCCTGGCGCTGCGCTGGTGACCCGCATCACGCCGCAGCAGGCGTGGCGCGACGGGCTGATCGAGGCGGAGTTCGTCGCGCGCGTGCACGAGGAGCTGGCGATGCCCGGCACCTGCGCGGTGGGCTACAACTCGCTGCGCTTCGACGACGAGTTCATCCGCCACGCGCTGTACCGCAACTTCTACGATCCCTACGAGCGCGAGTGGCGCGGCGGCAACTCGCGCTGGGACCTGCTCGACTTCATGCGCCTCGCCCAGGCCCTGCGCCCCGACGGCGTCGAGTGGCCGAAGCGCGAGGACGGCACCCCGAGCTTCAAGCTGGAAGACCTCGCCCGGGCCAATGGCGTGACCCAGACGCGCGCGCACGAGGCGCTGTCCGACGTGGAGGCGCTGATCGGCCTCGCGCGACGCCTGCGCGCGGCACAGCCACGACTGTGGGACTACTACCTCGGCCTGCGCGACAAGAAGCGCTGCGCGGCGATGATGGGCGTGGTCGAGGGCGAGCCGGTGCTGCACGTGTCCGGCCGCTATCCCGCCTCGCGCCACTGCGCGGCGCTGGTGCTGCCGATCGCGCAGCACCCCTCCATCGGCAACCGCGTGATCGTCGTCGACCTCGACCAGGAGCCGGATGCCCTGCTCGCGCTGGACGCCGAGGCCATCGCCGACCGCCTCTACACCCCGCGCGCCGACCTGCCCGAGGGCGAGGCGCGCATCGGGCTCAAGGAGGTGCATCTGAACCGCTGCCCGGCGCTGGTGCCGATCCGCCACCTGCGGGCGCCGGACTTCCAGCGGCTGGGCATCGACCCGGACACCGCGCGCGCGCGCGCGGCGCGGCTGCGGGCCGATCCCGACCTGCCGGAGAAGCTGCGCCGGGTCTTCGCGCGCCCGCCGCGGAGCGGCGGTGGCGATGCGGACGGCGCGCTGTACGACGGGTTCATTCCCGACGCGGACCGCGCGAGCTTCCCGCGGGTGCGCGCCGCACCGCCCGAGGCACTGACGCCCGACGCCTTCCCGTTCCGCGACGCGCGCTTCGTGGAACTCCTGTTCCGCTACCGTGCCCGCAACTGGCCCGAGTCGCTGGACGCCGCCGACCGCGCCCGCTGGGACGCCTTCCGCGCCGGACGGCTGGCGCCGGGCAACGAATGCTCGGAGTACGACTTCGAGTCCTACTTCGCCGAGATCGCCGCGATCCGCGCGCAGCATCCGGACGGCGAGGTGCAGGTGCTCATGGACGCCTACGCCGACTGGGGGCAGCAGCTGCGCGCGTCGCTGCCGGCGTGAGCGCCCGGCGAGCGCTCCGGCCCCTCTCCTGCGGACAAGGGCGCAGGAACGCCTTCAGCCGCGACCGCCCGCGCCGCGATCAATGCACCTGGCGCGCCGCCGGCGCGCCGTCCTGCTGGCGAAGCCAGAGATCCAGCGCCTCGCGCTCGGCGCGGGCCTGCGCGCTGCGCACGCCCGCGGGGGTCATGTCGAGGTAGCGGAGGAAGTCGGCGCCCTGCCCGTTCCGGGCGTGCCGGTCGGCACCCGCCTGCAGCAGGCGCAGGGCGCGGCCCGGTTCGTTGAGCTTGGCGGCGACGTGCAGCGGCGTGTTGCCGAGGCGATCCGCGGCATCGGGATCGGCGCCTGCATCGAGCAGCATCTCGAACTGGGCCTCCCGCTCGCCCATCAGCGCCGCGGCCAGCGGAGTGGCACGCGTCTCGGCATGCGGCGTGTCCGGATCGGCGCCGCGCGCCAGCAGGATGCGCAGGTACTGCGGGTCGTCGGCCATGGCCGCCAGGTGCACCACGGTGGCACCGTCCAGGCCGGGCTGCGCCGGGTCGGCCCCCAGCTCAAGCAGGGTCTCGAGGCTGGCAGGGCGCCGGTTGAGCACGGCCCATTCGAGCAGGGTGACCCCGCGGTCGCCGCGCGCGCGCAGGTCGGTGCGCGGCGCGAGCACGCGGATGCGGCCTTCGTCGCCATCGGCGATGGCCCGCGCCATCTCGGCCACGGGCCCGCTGCCGAACGCGGCCTCGACCTTGTCCATCGCATTGCCCTCTCCGCCGCAGGCGGTCGCCATCGTCAGGAGCCCGAGGATAAGCCAGTGCAGGCTGCGGGCCGCGCGGGTCATGCGCATCCTCCTCGATCGGGGCTATCGCCGGTGATGGCGGCACCGTATCACCGTCGCCGGGACGGCGATGCCGCGTTCCGCATCGCCGGGAACCGGAGAGACGGCACTAGCGCCGCCAGGGCTGCGGCCGGGCCGCGCTCACCACGGCGGCGACTGCTCGAACGAGGCGATGACGCTGTGGATCATGTGCAGGTCGATCTCGTGCGCCAGCGCGCGTCCCGGGATGAGCTTCTCCCAGAACGACAGCGGCGCCGGGTCGTCCACGGTGATCCTGTGCCCGATGGCGTCCGGCATCAGCCCGCGGGTGGCGATGTTCTCCTCCTGCAGCTTGGTCAGGAGTTCGCCCTCCACCGAGTAGCGGCGGATCTGGCCGTCCGCCGCCTCGGCGCGCGCCTGGGCCGGGTCCAGCCCCAGCCGCTCCAGCGTGTTGCCGTTGACGCCCGACGCGTTGAAGGTGACCGCGGCGCTGCCGGTGGCCATGGCTGCGGTGGAGGCGAGGCCGCCGCCGAGCGAGGTGCCGGTGATCACGAGGTCGTCGCCGAAGGCCGCCTTGGCGTCCACGGCGAGGGCCACCGCCTGGTTGTACTGCACGTCGTCGACGCCCAGGCCCTGGCGGAAGTTGGTGATCCAGTCGCGCACGTCGTTGGAGCCGCCGAACACCAGCACCGTGTTGCCGCCGTCGTCCTGGTAGAGCGCCGCGCGGAAGCCGGTGGACGGATCGTCCAGGGAGGCGGGATCGATGCCTGCGGCCAGCAGCTCGGCCTCGCCCAGGCGGGTCCAGCCGTCGATGCCGGTGCTCGCGGTGTCGTGGACGTCGGCGCAGATGCGCGCGAGGTCCATGTCGATGGGCCGCGGCTCCTGCCCGCGCACCTGGGCGTCGAAGGACGCCGGGACGTTCGCCGCCGGCACCGCGCCGAACGCCCGCTGCAGCAGGCCCTGCAGCTGCGGGTTGTAGTCGGGCTCGGGGACGTGCCGGCCGCCGGAAGCCGGCAGCGGCTGCGCGGCCTGCCGCGCTGCGCCCGCGTCGGCGAGCGGCGGGAGGCGGTTCGCGAGGGCACTGACGAGGCTGGGCTGCACGTTCATCGGGGCGGCTCTGCGGCGGGGTAGCCCGAGCCTGCCCACGACCGCGCGCCGACGGAAGCTGGGGCGGACCCCAGGGCCTGCGGGGCGCTGCCGGCGGCGGGGGATAATGGCGGGATGACGACCTACTTCACCGAGAAGACCTTCCGCTTCCTCCGCGGCCTGGCGCGCAACAACGAGCGCGCCTGGTTCCAGGCGCACAGGGACGACTACGAGCGCCACCTGCGCGAGCCCATGCTGCAGCTGATCGCCGACCTCGCGCCCGACCTGGCGGAGATCAGCCCGCACTTCCGCGCAGAGCCGCGCAAGGTCGGCGGGTCGCTGTTCCGCATCCAGCGCGACACCCGCTTCGCCAACGACAAGCAGCCCTACAAGACCTGGGCGGCCGCGCGCCTCTTCCATGCGCGGGCGCGGGACGTGCACGCACCCACCTTCTACTTCCACATCGACACGAACGGCGGCTACGCCGGCGGCGGCCTGTGGCGCCCGGAGCCGGCGACGCTGCGCCGGGTCCGCGAGTTCATGGTCGACAACCCCGACGCCTGGACCCGCGCCACCCGCAGCGCGGCCTTCCGGCGCGACCTCGAACTCGGCGGCGACAGCCTGGTGCGGCCGCCGCGCGGCTTCCCGGCGGACCATCCGCTGATCGACGACCTGCGCCGCAAGGACTTCGTCGCCTCGCGCGGCTTCGGTCCCGACGCGGTGCTCGGACCGACGCTCAAGGCCGAGATCCTGCGCGGCGTCCGCGGCACGGCGCCGCTGGTGGACTACCTCTGCGCGGCGCTGGACCTGGAGTTCTGACTCTCGCCAGCCTGCGCAGGCCGGGCGAGGCACTCACCTGTGGGAGCGGCTTCAGCCGCGACCGAGGGTGGCTGCGAGCAGGGGCGGTCGCGGCTGAAGCCGCTCCTGCGCGCCGGGCGGGCTCTAGAGCCGCGCCTCCCAGTCGGCCGAGATCAGCATCCAGTCGCCGTCCTCGAAGCGCCAGCCGGTGGTGACGGCGTAGAGCCGGGCCGTGTCCGGAAGCAGGCGCCCGCTGCCGCCGGTCACCGCGGCCTCGAAGCGCGCGGTCGCGCGCGTGCCCTGCACCTCCACCCGCACCGGGCCGACGGTGGTGCCGATGTCGCCGTGGCGGAGGAAGTGCAGCCGCGCGAGCCGGCCGAGACCGCGGCGGTCCATGCCGTCCCTGCCCGCGAAGTCCTCCGCCACCGGCGCCAGCAGCGCGCCCGCGTCGCGCGCCTCGATGGCGGCGCGCATCGCCTCCAGCCGTGCCCGCAGCGCCGCCTCGGTGGGATCGCCGGCGCATCCGGCGAGGGTCGCGAGAAGCACCAGAAGAAGCGTCGGGATCGCCTTGCGACCCCCTGGGGGCTGTGCTCCAATCGGACGGATCACAACGCGCGGCCGTCGCGACGACCGGGCTGCCGAGAAGAAACAGGAGGGAAAGAACATGACTTCGGAGCGCCCGTGGCTGCGCAACTACCCGGCAGGTGTGCCGGCGGAGATCGACCCTGACGAGTATCCGTCGATCGTAGCGGTGCTGTCCGCATCCTGCGAGACCTTCCGCGACAGGCCGGCGTTCTCGAATTTCGGCAAGGTCCTGACCTACGGCGACATCGACCGCCTCAGCACCCACTTCGCGAGCTACCTGCTCAACGAGCTCAAGCTCAAGAAGGGCGACCGCGTCGCCCTGATGCTGCCCAACGTGCTGCAGTACCCGGTGGCGATCTTCGGCGTGCTGCGCGCCGGGCTCACCGTGGTCAACACCAACCCGATGTACACCGCACGCGAGCTCAAGCACCAGCTCGTGGATTCCGGCGCCACCGCGATCGTGGTGCTGGACAACTTCGCGCACGTGGTCGAGCAGGTCATCGGCGAGACCCAGGTGAGGCAGGTCGTCACCACGGGCGTGGGCGACATGCTCGGCCTGCCGAAGGGCCCGCTCATCAACTTCGTGCTGAAGTACGTGCGCAAGCAGGTCCCGGACTACACCCTGCACGGCGCCATCCGCTTCCGCGAGGCGCTGCGCATCGGCGCGCAGCGGCCGCTGCCCGAGGTCCGCATCGACAACGGCGACGTGGCCTTCCTGCAGTACACCGGCGGCACCACCGGCGTCGCCAAGGGCGCCATGCTCACCCACCGCAACATGGTGGCCAACATGCAGCAGGCCTCGGCGTGGCTCGGCAACAACGCCAGGCCGGGCGAGACGGTCATCGTCACGGCGCTGCCGCTGTACCACATCTTCGCGCTGACGGCGAACTGCCTGGTCTTCATGAAGTTCGGCGGGCTGAACCTCCTCATCACCAATCCGCGCGACATGAAGGGCTTCGTCAAGGAGCTCAAGGGCGCCCGCTTCACCGCGATCACCGGCGTCAACACGCTCTTCAACGGCCTGCTCAACACGCCGGGCTTCGACGAGGTGGACTTCTCCCACCTGCAGATGACCCTGGGCGGCGGCATGGCCGTGCAGCGCGCGGTGGCCGAGCGCTGGAAGAAGGTCACCGGCTGCACGCTGGTCGAGGCCTACGGCCTCACCGAGACCTCCCCCGCGGCCTGCATCAACCCGATGGACATCGCCGAGTACAGCGGCTCGATCGGCCTGCCGATCTGCTCCACCGACGCCTGCATCAAGAACGAGGAGGGGCAGATCCTTCCCCACGGCGAGATCGGCGAGCTGTGCATCAAGGGCCCGCAGGTCATGGCGGGCTACTGGCGCCGGCCGGAGGAAACGGCGCGGGCGATCGACGCGGACGGCTGGCTGCACACCGGCGACATGGCGCGCATCGATCCCGACGGCTTCGTCTACATCGTCGACCGCAAGAAGGACATGATCCTGGTGTCCGGCTTCAACGTGTACCCGAACGAGGTCGAGGACGTCATCGCGCAGATGCCGGAGGTGCTCGAGGTCGCGGTCATCGGCGTCCCCGACGAACGCTCCGGCGAGAAGGTGATGGCCGTGATCGTGCGCAAGGATGCCTCGCTGACGGCCGAGGACGTGCAGGCCTTCTGTCGCGAGAACCTCACCGGCTACAAGCAGCCGCGCCTGGTGGAGTTCCGCGACGAGCTGCCCAAGAGCAACGTGGGCAAGATCCTGCGCCGCGAGCTCCGCGAGCAGATCGTCCCGAAGGAGACCGAAACGGCCTGACCGCCGCCCCGCTCCGCATCCGAAGGACCCGCCGCACGGCGGGTCTTTTCGTTTGCGGGCGTCGCCGCCACGCCCGCGCACCCCAGACCTTTCGGCCTTGACATCGCGAAGGACACCCCGCGGGCAGCTTTACTTTGCTCGAGGGCCGCGATCTAGTAATCGCGGCGAGCACACCTTCCCACCATCGGCCTGCGCCCGTACCGCTCGCCCAGGCCCGTCCGACAGGGGTCGCCATGAACAACATCGAAGTCCTCCACCGCGAATCCGCCGGCAGCGCGCTGCGCATCCAGACCGACTCGGCAGCCGACACCCACTGGTGCTTCATGCACGCTGCGCAGGCGTTCGCCGACCCGGCCTACCGGCCCTGCTTCTCTCCCCGGCTGCTCAAGGAACTCCGGCTGTTCGCGCAGCGGACCATCGAACAGGTGGGTCGCCGCGCGGACGCGACGCCGGGGCACCTCGGTCACGTCGTCCTCGCCTCCGATGCGCACGTCTTCAACCTCGGCGGCGATCTCGGCCTGTTCGCGGAGGCCATCCGCAGGCGCGACCGCGAACACCTCACCCGCTACGCCCGCGAATGCGTGGACGCGGTGCACCTGCTCGCCAGCCGCATCCACCCCAACCTGCACACCGTCGCGCTCGTGGAAGGCGACGCGCTGGGCGGGGGGCTGGAACTCGCCCTCGCCTGCCAGACCATCGTCGCCGAGACCGGCGTGCAGATGGGCTTCCCCGAGGTGCTGTTCGGCCTGTTCCCCGGCATGGGCGCCTACACCCTGCTCTCGCGCCGGGTCAGCCCGAAGCTCGCCGAGGAGATGATGCTCAACGGCGTCATGTACTCCAGCGACGAACTGCACGCGATGGGCATCGTCGACGTGCTGGTCGGCAAGGGCGAAGGCGTGCGCGCGGTCGAGGACCTGGTCCGCCGCAACCGTCGCATCGCCACCGCGCGCCTCGCGCTGCACCGGGTGCGCGAGACGGTGGCGCCGGTGCGCCACGACGAGCTGATGCGCATCGTCGAGGTGTGGGTGGACACCGCGCTGCAGCTCGGCGACCGCTCGCTCAGGATGATGGACCGACTGATCCGCGCGCAGCTGCGCCGCCCGGACGCCGTGTCGCCCGGCCTGGACGAGCGGGCCGCGCTGGGGACGTTCTGAGCCTTCGGGATCGAAGGCACTCTGGCGTACGCCGCGCCGGTTCTGCCTGGCGTGCAGGACAGGGAAGAGCGAGAGCGCGTACTTCGATACGCAACCGAGCGATGCCGCCTGCGCGTCGGCAGGACCGGCCCCTCCGGGCCACCCGCGACCGACCTCGCCGACGTTCCCGCTCCTAGTTCGGAGCCTCCCCGTCGCCCTCCAGGGCGATGGCCTGCCCGCGCTGCCGCAGGGCGGCAAGGGTGAGTTCGAGCTGCTGCCGGCAGAGCTTGACCCGCGGCTTCCATTCGCGCGGCAACTGCCAGTTGGCCAGGCGCATCGCGTCCGAGGCCGTCGCCGCGAGCTGCATGGCGCCCATGTTGCCCGCCACGCCCTTGAGCGCATGGCAGGCGTCCCTGAACTCGTCCCAGCGCCCGGCCTCCCCGGAGTCCTGGAGCTCGCCGATGCACCTGCGCGCGTCGCGCGCGCACTCGCCGAGGAAGCGCGCGAGGAACTCCTCGCCCAGGCCGAGCTCCGCGAGTTCCTGCAGGATGCTGTCGGACACCAGTCCCGCGTCGGCCGCCGGCGCGGCCATGGGCGCGCCGGACTTGCCGCCGGTGCTGGCGATCTCCGCCAGGTGGTCGAGCAGCCTGCCGACCACCACCGGCTTGGTGAGGAACGCATAGGCGCCGGCGCGTTCGCTTTCCAGCAGGGTCTCCGACGTCGCGTCGGCGGTGAGCACGATGAAGGGCGTGCGCTTGCGCCCGGCCTCGATGAAGCGCGCCTGCTTGATGATCTCGATGCCGGACAGGCCCGGCATGTGCAGGTCGACGATGACCACGTCGAAGCGGGTGGTCTCGATCGCGTCGAGCACCTCGTCGCCGTTGTCCACGGTCCGCGGCTGGTGCCCCGCCTTCTCGAGCAGGCGACGCATGACCATGAGGTTGGCCGGCTGGTCGTCCGCCACCAGCACCTTGAGCGGCCTGACCCGCGCCCGATGCCTGACGAAGGGATCGTCGAAGGCGATGACGTTGCCGGCGTCGCCACCCGCCGGCACGGCCTCGGACTGCGGATTGGCGAACGGCAGCTCCACCTGGAACAGCGAACCCGCGCCCTCCTTGCTCTGCACCGAGATGCTGCCGCCCAGCAGCTCGGTCAGCGCCTTGGCGATGGTCGTGCCCAGCCCGGTGCCGCCGAAGCGGCGCGCGTGGCCGCTGTCGAGCTGCTCGAAGGCGCGGAAGATGCGCGACAGCGCCGCCGGCGGAATGCCGATGCCGGTGTCGCGCACGGAGAACCGCAGGCGCGCACCGGCGTCGTTGCGCTCGATCGCCTCGACGTCCAGCGAGACCCGCCCCTCCTCCGTGAACTTGATCGCGTTGGAAAGCAGGTTGACCAGGATCTGGCGCAGGTGTCCCGCGTCGCCGTGCACCCGCTCGGGCACGCCGGGCGCGATCCTGGTCTCGAACGCCAGCCCCTTGTCCTGGGCCTGCGACAGCAGCATGACGTGGATGCCGCGCACCAGTTCCTGGAGGTCGAAGTCCGCGTCGCTGCGCTTGAGCTTGCCGGCCTCGATCGTGGCGATGTCGAGCACGTCCTCGACCAGCAGCTGCAGCGCCCGCGCGGAGGTCTGGATGACCTCCGCGCTGTCGCGCTGCTCCTGGGTCAGCGGCGTGGTGATGAGCAGCTCCGACATGCCCACGATGCCGTTGAGCGGCGTGCGGAACTCGTGGCTCATGTTGGCCAGGAAGCGGCTCTTGGCTTCGTTGGCGCGCTTGGCGTCCTCGGTCGCCCGCATCAGCGCCTTGAGCAGCGAGCTCAGGTACAGCGGCACCGCCGCGAGGCCGCCGAGCAGGCCCCAGCCGAGCCAGGGGTTGGCCTGCCAGTACGGCGTGATCAGCAGCACCGTGGTGAAGGTGGCGCAGGCGATGGCCACGGCTGCGTACAGGAAGCGCGTGCCGAAGCGCAGGCCGTTGCCGACCGTCACCCACAGGATCACGACGTACAGCGGCGCCAGCATGTCGCCGATCAGCACCATGCCCACGCCCATCAGGCTGTAGTCGGAGATCATCCCGACCACCCGCCGCACGTACGACACGCCCGGGTGCAACGCGATCGACACGAGGATCGAGACCGCCACCACGAAGGCGACGCTCAGGAAGCCCAGCGAGATGCGCAGCGGCTCCGCCACCTCGGGCGTGCCCGCCACCACCACCAGCAGGTAGGTCAGGACCAGGCCGAGGATGACCAGGCGCACGAGCGCCTGCTCGTGCTCACTGTCCGGGCGCCCCCTGAAGCGCGCCACGAGCGTGCGCAGGGACGTGATGGGAATCGGCGCTCGGGACGACATCCATGCTCCGCCTGCCGGTCAGCAGGCGCCTCCGGCAGCGGCATCCGCATCTTCCGGCGCACCGGAGAAGTAGCGGTACACCTCCTCGAGCCGCGGACGGCACGCCAGCGCCACGCGGATCACCTCCGGGTCGAACTGGGCGCCGGCCTGCTGCCGCAGGTGGTCGAAGGCGGCGTCGAGGCTCCAGGCCTCGCGGTACGGGCGCGGGCTGGTCAGCGCCTCGAGCACGTCGGCGACGGCGACGATGCGCGCCGGCATGGGGATGTCGGTGCCGCGCAGCCCCGCCGGGTAGCCGCTGCCGTCCCAGCGCTCGCGGTAGTGCAGCGCGATGGTGGCGCCGGCCTGGACGAAGCGGCTGCGGCTGTCGCGCAGGATCTCGTGGCTGACCAGCGGGTGCCGCTTGACGGCCTCGAACTCCTCCGGGTCGAGCGGCCCGGCCTTGAGCATGATGGCGTCCGACACGGCGATCTTGCCGATCGCCACCAGCGGCGCCGCCATCTCGATGGTGCGCACGTCCTCGTCCGGCAGCCCCAGGGCCTCGGCGAGCAGGCCGGCGTAGCGGCTCATGCGCTCGGTCTGCTGCAGGCTGGCGCCGGTCCGGTGCTCGGTCGCGCGGGCCAGGCGCAGCAGGATCTCCCGCTCGCGCTCCTCCAGCTCGTGCATGCTCGACAGCAGCTGGCGCTCCAGCACGCGGGTGCGCGATTTCAGCGATTGCTGCTGCTGGCGGAGTTCGAGCAGGTTGCGACAGCGCGCGCGCAGCTCGCGCGGCTTGATCGGCTTCACCATGAAGTCGATCACCCCGGCATCCAGCGCCGCGTTGCGGACGGGCTCGTCGCCCACCACCGTGATCAGCACGACCGGCACGTCGCGGTGGGTCAGCGGGCGCCGGAAGCGCCGCGCGAACTCCAGCCCGTCGAGCTTGGGCATGCGGTAGTCGAGGAGCAGCAGGTCGGGATGCGCGGTCTGCGACCACAGCAGGGCCTCGACCGGGTCGCCGAAATCGGTGACCTTGATCTCGGACCCGATGTCCTCGATCACGTGCCGCAGCATGGTCCGCTGCGACGGAAGGTCGTCGACGATCAGGACGTTCATGGACTGGACTCCTTAGCGATCCCACCGGCCGGAGGCGCCAGCGATCCCGAGGTTAACGCCGGCGGGCTGGCACAGGAAGGGCCGCCGCTGCCGTGGCGCCCGGTCCGCACGCGGGCGGGCGGCCGGGCCGCCGGGGGCCCCGGCTCAGGCGCCGCCCTCCGGGCGCATGTAGGGGAACAGCAGCACGTCGCGGATGGAAGTGGCGCCGGTCAGCAGCATGACCAGGCGGTCGATGCCGATCCCCAGGCCGCCGGTCGGCGGCAGGCCGACCTCCAGCGCGCGGATGTAGTCGGCGTCGTAGTGCATGGCCTCGTCGTCGCCGCCCTCCTTCTCCGCCACCTGCGCCTGGAAGCGCGCAGCCTGGTCCTCCGGGTCGTTCAGCTCGGAGAAGCCGTTGGCCAGCTCGCGGCCGTTCACGAACAGCTCGAAGCGGTCGGTGAAGCCCGGGTCGCCGTCGCTGGCGCGGGCCAGCGGCGACACCTCGACCGGATGGTCGGTGATGAAGGTCGGCTGGACCAGCGTGTGCTCGACGGTCTTCTCGAAGATCTCCAGCAGCAGCTTGCCCCAGCCGTAGCCCGGCTTGTACGGGATGCCCAGGCGCTCGCAGTGGCGACGCAGCGCGTCGCGGTCGCGGCAGTCGGCAGCGGTGATCTCGGGGTTGTGGTGGCGCACGGCCTCGTCCATGCGCCAGCGCCGGAACGCCGGCGCCAGGTCGATGTCGGCGCCGTCCCAGTGCACCCGGGTCGTGCCCAGCACCTCGCGGGCCACGTCGCGGATCACGTTCTCGGTGAGGTCCATGACCTCGTGGTAGTCCACGTAGGCCTCGTAGAGCTCGAGCATCGTGAACTCGGGGTTGTGCCGGGTCGACACGCCCTCGTTGCGGAAGTTGCGGTTGATCTCGTAGACCCGCTCGAGGCCGCCGACGACCAGGCGCTTGAGATAGAGCTCGGGCGCCACGCGCAGGTACAGCTGGAGGTCGAGCGCGTTGTGGTGGGTCACGAACGGACGCGCCGTGGCCCCGCCGGGGATGTAGTGCATCATCGGCGTCTCGACCTCGAGGAAGCGCCGCGCATCGAGCCAGGCGCGGATCGCGCGGATGATCTTCGAGCGCTTGACGATGACCTCCCGCGCCTCCGGCGTGACGATCAGGTCGACGTAGCGCTGGCGATAGCGCTGCTCCACGTCCGCGAGGCCGTGCCACTTGTCCGGCAGCGGGCGCAGCGACTTGGTCAGCAGGCGCAGGGCGTCGGCACGCACCGACAGCTCGCCGGTGCGGGTGCGGGTCAGCGTGCCGGCGACGCCGACGATGTCGCCGACGTCGAAGTGCTTGAACGCGTCGTAGGCCTCGCCCAGGGCCCCGGCCTGCAGGAACAGCTGGATGCGCCCGGACTCGTCCTGGATCTGGGCGAAGCTCGCCTTGCCCATGATGCGCTTGGCCATGAGCCGGCCCGCCAGCGCCACCCGCCGCCCCTCGGCCTCGATCGCCTCCGCGGTCCAGGCCTCGGCGTCGGCGAAGGCGGCCTGCAGGTCGCCCGCCAGCGCGTCGCGGCGGAAGTCGTTCGGAAAGGCATTGCCCCGGGCGCGCAGCGCCGCGAGTTTGGAGCGGCGCTCGGCAATCAGCTTGTTCTCGTCGAGGGCGGCTTCGGGGACGGGAGTGGACATGGGACGGCGTGGACAGTGAGGAGGGATGGAGGAACGGAAGGAGACGGAGGCGGGCCTGCCGGCCCGGCCTCCGCCGTGCGGCCCGCCGGTCAGGCGTCGATGCGCTTGGCGCCGGCGTCCAGTCCGGCCTTGAGCGCGGCCTCGACGAAGTCGTCGATGTCGCCGTCGAGCACCTTCTGGGTGTCGCTGCGCTCGACGCCCGTGCGCAGGTCCTTGATGCGCGACTGGTCGAGCACGTAGTTGCGGATCTGGCTGCCCCAGCCGATGTCCGACTTCGAGGCTTCCAGCGCGTCCTTCTCCGCGTTGCGCTTCTGCAGCTCCAGCTCGTACAGCTTGGCCTTGAGCATCTTCATCGCGCGGTCGCGGTTGGCGTGCTGCGAGCGTTCGGTCTGGCAGGCCACCACGACCCCGCTCGGCACGTGGGTGATGCGCACCGCCGATTCGGTCTTGTTGACGTGCTGGCCGCCGGCGCCGCTGGAGCGGTACACGTCGGTCTTGAGGTCGGCCGGGTTGATGTCGATCTCGATGTCGTCGTCGACTTCCGGCGACACGAACACCGAGGTGAACGAGGTGTGCCGGCGGTTGTCGGAATCGAACGGGCTCTTGCGCACCAGCCGGTGCACGCCGGTCTCGGTCTTCAGCCAGCCGTAGGCGTAGTCGCCCTCCACGCGGAAGGTGGCGGACTTGATGCCGGCGACCTCGCCCGCGGACGCCTCCATGAGCTCGGCCTTCCAGCCGCGCGACTCCGCCCAGCGCAGGTACATGCGCAGCAGCATCTCCGCCCAGTCCTGGGCCTCGGTGCCGCCGGCGCCGGCCTGGATGTCGACGAATGCCGCGGCCGAATCCATCTGCCCGGAGAACATGCGCTGGAACTCGAGCTGCTCGAGCTCGCGGGCGTAGCGGTCCACGTCCTCGACCACCGCCTGCGCGGTGTCCTCGTCGTTCTCGGCCTCGGCGAGCTCGAGGAGCTCCTCGGCGCCGGTCAGGCCCTCGCTCATGCGGCGGATGCCGCCGACTACGCGCTCCAGCGAGGCGCGTTCGCGGCCCAGGGCCTGGGCGCGCTCCGGCTCGTTCCAGACGTCGGGGTGTTCCAGTTCGCGGTCGACTTCCTCCAACCGCTCGACCTTGAGGTCGTAGTCAAAGATACCCCCTCAGCGCATCCAGCCGACCCTTGAGGTCGACGATGCGCTGGCGGACGGGATTGAGCTCGATCATGGGCCCGGTGTCCTGCGGTGTGCGTGAAAAAAGACCGCGAAGGATACCAGAGCGTCGGGCCGGACGCGGCGACGGAGCGCCGCGTCCGGCGCCGCATCACTCGGCGCGGACCGAGACCGTGTAGGCACCGCTCCGCGAGCCCAGGGCGCGCGCGTACAGGGTGTAGCTGCCGCGCTCCAGGCGCATCGAGATGCGCGAGTTCAGCCCGTCGCCACCGTCGTCGTCGCTGGCGATCTCCTCGCCGTCGCGGTGCAGGCTCAACATGCTGTCGATGGCGTCCGAGGTCATGTCGATCACGTAGTTGCCGGCGCGCCGGATGCTGAAGCTGTACGCATCCCTCGCCCCGGGCATCAGGATCGTCTCGTGCGGCGTGCCGACCCGCAGTTCGCCGCCGCCGATGTCGGCCGGCACCTCGCCGAGCGTCGCCGAGAGCGTGAACATGCCGGCGTCGTTGCTGAAGCTCCTGGCCTTCACGGTGTAGGTGCCCGGCCCGAGCACGGTGCCGATGCGCGCATCCAGCCCGTCGCCGCCGTCGTCGTCGTTGATCGATACGCCCTCGCCGCTCAGCTCCAGATAGGAGTCCACCTCGCTGCTGCGCATGTCGACGGTGAGTGCGGCGCGCTCGGACAGGGTCAGGGTGTACTCGGTGCCGCTCTGGGTCGCGAAGCCCGTGACGGTGCTGCCGTCCAGGGGCAGCACGCCGCCGCCCTGGAGCGAGACGCCTTCGGGCAACGCCCGCTCGGCGATCGTCAGGCTGAACTGGCCGCCGCCCGAGCCGTAGGACTTGGCTTCCAGGGCATAGGTGCCGGGTTCGAGGACCGCCGTGATGCGGGCGTCGAGGCTGCCCTCCCCGCTGTCGTCGTCGCTGAAGCGCCCGGACGGACCGGACAGCTCCAGCACGGAGTCGAACTCGGTCGATGCCATGTCGATGGTGTAGAGCGCCGGTTCCGCGATCTCCAGGACGTAGTGCTTGCTGCCGCCCCCCTGCATCCAGTCGCTGACGTCCATGCCCGGGCGCAGCGGACCGCCGGCATAGGTCGCCTGCTCCGTCGCCCGCAGGACGAAGGGCCCGTAGGCGTCGCCGTCGGCGCCGCTGACGGCGACCAGCACTTCGCCGCCGCGCTCGGAACGGTAGGTCAGGCCACGTCCCTCGGCGCCCGCGACGAAGGTGCCGTCGTCGAGCACGGCGAGGCGGCCGCGCAGGGAGCCGGACAGCTCGAGGCGCACCGCCTGTCCCGCCGCGAGGCGCACGCGGAACACCGCGCTGCGGCTGCCGTCCGAGAGGTTCATACGGTTGGCGGTGGTGATCTCGCCACGCGCGTCGACATCCAGGCGCAGGTCCTGCGGACGCACGTCGGTGAGCGGCGCGGCCTGTGCGCCATGGGCGATCGCCAGTGCCAGCACCAGCGGGGAGAGCATCGGAATTCGCACGTCCTGTCCTTGTTCTTGATCGTGCCGGCCCGCGGCCGGAGGCCGCGGGATGCGGCACCCTGCCATTCTCCGCCGATATCGTCACTCCGTCATCACGAAGATGAAACCCGCGACAGGCGGCCGCAGGGACCGCCCGCTCAGGCCGGCTCGATGTGCCGCAGCAGGAGCTGGATGTCGCGCCGGTCGCGGTAGTCGTCGGTGTCCAGCTGGAAGGCCGCGCGGACGCGCCCGGGCGGCATGGTGCCGTCCCAGCCGAAGCGGAGCCCTGTGACCGTGACCGGCGAACCCGGGAGCCGCAGGCGCAGGCGCAGGTGGCGGCCGCCACCCAGCTCCCGCACGTCGAGCACCTCGAACTCGTTGTCGAAGACCGGCTCCGGGAAGCCCTGCCCCCAGGGTCCGGCCGCCCGCAGCAGCTCCGCGAGTTCGCGGCAGAAGTCCTGCGGGTCCAGCGGCCCGTCGCTCTCCAGTTCGCGCTGCAGGAGCGCGGCGTCGAGGGTCTCCTGCGCGTGGCCGATGAAGGCCTCGGCGAGCGCGGGCAGCGCCGCCTGCGGCAGCGAGAGGCCGGCGGCCATGGCGTGTCCGCCGAAGCGCGGGATCAGCCCGGGGCAGCGCGCGTCCACCGCCGCCAGCGCATCGCGGATGTGGAAGCCGGGAATCGAGCGCGCCGAGCCGCGCAGCGCGTCGCTGCCCGGCTCCACCGGCGCGAAGGCGATCACCGGCCGGTGCAGGCGCTCCTTGAGCTTGGAGGCCACCAGGCCCACGACGCCCGGGTGCCAGCCCGGGTCGTACAGGCACAGCGCCGGCGGCAGTGCGCCCGCATCGAGCGCCACCGCCGCGGCGAGCGCGTCGGCCTCGTCCACCATCTGCTGCTGCAGGGCGCGCCGCTCGCCGTTGATCCCGTCGAGCACCGCCGCGAGCTGGCGGGCGTGGTCGGGGTCCGTGGCGAGCAGGCATTCCACGCCGACGCTCATGTCCTCCAGGCGCCCCGCCGCGTTCAGCCGCGGCGCCAGTGCGAAGGCGATGTCGGTGGCGGAGAGCAGCGCGAGCGGCCGCCCGGCGACCTCCGCCAGGGCGCGCAGCCCCGGGCGGCAGCGCCCCTCGCGCAGGCGACGCAGGCCGGCGGCGACCAGCACGCGGTTGTTGTAGTCGAGGCGCACCAGGTCCGCGACGGTGCCGACCGCGACCAGGTCCAGCAGCTCGGCCAGATCCGGCGGCGGCCCCGCGAAGCGGCCGCGCCCGTGCAGGACGCGGCGCAGCGCCAGCAGCAGGTAGAACACGACGCCGACGCCGGCCACGCACTTGCTCGGGAAGCCGCAGCCGGGCGCGTTCGGATTGACGATGGCGTCGGCCTCCGGCAGCGCGGGGCCCGGCAGGTGGTGGTCGCTGACGACCACCTGCCAGCCGCGCGCGCGGGCCGCCGCCACTCCGGCCAGGCAGGCGATGCCGTTGTCGACGGTGAGCAGCAGGTCGGGCGCCAGCGCGGCGAGGTCCTCGACCAGCGCGGGCGACAGGCCGTAGCCGTGCTCCACGCGATGCGGGATGCGATAGGACACGCGGCGCGCGCCGAGCGCGCGCAGGCCGAGCACGGCGGCCGCGGTGCCGGTGGCGCCGTCGCAGTCGAAGTCCCCGACGACGACGATGTGGCGGTCGTTCTCGATGGCGTCGGCGAGCAGGCCGGTCGCCGCGTCGAGGCCGCCGAGGCTGTCGGGCGCATGCAGGCGCGCCAGCCGCAGTTCCGCGGCGGCCTCGTCGCAGGCACCGCGCGCGGCGTAGATCCGCTGCAGCACCGGGTGGGTGGAGACCCACGGCCCGTGCGGCGGCACCACCCGTCGGCGGATGCGAAGCGCTGCGCTCACCCCGATGGTCTCAGGACGCGAACGCGGCGGGCCGCCGGCGCCACAGCCGCCAGCGCTGGCCGCGGCGCAGCGTCCAGCGCTGGCCGTCGGCGAGGTCGAGCACGAGCGTGTCGAGGTCCCCTGCATCGAGGGCGGCGAACGCCGGCGCCAGCCAGTCGCGTTCGAGCTCGCCCGCGTCGCGCACGCCGCGCAGGTCCAGCAGCGCGTCGCCGGCATCCGCCGCATCGTCCAGGCGCAGGCCGGCCGCGGCCGCCAGCGCGCGCAGTTCGGCATCGCCGCTGCGCACGTGCCCGGCCTGGCTGCGCACCGCGTCGGGCAGCACGCCGCCGCCCCAGAACCACAGCGCGTTGATCGCCGGCAGGCCGCGCTGGGCGCGCGCGGCGTTGAGCGGATGGTTGTGCAGCACGATCTGCGCCTCGTTCATCAGGGCGCGCCAGCGGCGCCCCTCAGGGCCTTCGGGCAGATGGTCGAGCAGTTCGTCGCCCAGCGCCGCATCCGGCTCCGAGAACGCCGGCAGCGGCGTCCCGGGCGGCAGCATCAGGTACCAGCGGTCGGGATGCGGCGCGGAGATCGGGCATCCCGCATCGCCGAACAGCGGCTTCAGCGGACGCAGCAGGTCCTCCACCTCGGCCGGCGCCAGGCCGAAGCCGCCGCAGGCGAGCAGGCGTCCGCCGTTGATCTCGACCCGCACGTGCGCCGGATCGGCGCGCAGCCAGACCTGCCCCCCCGCGTCGCCCGCGTCCTGCTGCCGCGTGAGCGCGGCCATCGGCCAGCCCCGCGGGAGCAGCTCGAAGTGGCGTTCGAGCTGCGCACGGAAGCCCTCGCGCCCGGCCGGGCCGCGGTCGGCCCGGGCCAGGCGCAGGCCCGCGTCGCGCCCGAGGGCGCCGCCGAGCCGGGCGGCCGGCGGAAGCAGCAGGGTCAGCATCGCGCGCGCGGCGCTCAGGTGTCGTAGCGGACGTCCACCAGCTCGAACTCGCGCTGCCCGCCGGGCGCGTCGAGCACGACCGTGTCCCCCGCCTCCTTGCCGATCAGCGCACGCGCCAGCGGCGACGAGATGGAGATGCGGTTCTGCTTGATGTCGGCCTCGAGGTCGCCCACCACCTGGTAGGTCTTCTCCTCGTCGGTCTCCACGTCGGCCAGCACCACGGTGGCGCCGAACACGACCTTGCCGCCCGGGTTGAGCTTGGCGGGATCGATGATCTCGGCGTGCGACAGGTCGCCCTCGAGCTGCTTGATGCGCCCCTCGATGAAGCCCTGCTGCTCGCGGGCCGCGTGGTACTCCGCGTTCTCCTTGAGGTCGCCGTGCTCGCGGGCTTCGGCGATGGCGGCGATGACGGCCGGGCGCTTCACCCGGGTCAGCTCGTCGAGTTCGGCGCGCAGGCGCGCGGCGCCTGCGGCGGTCAGCGGGATGCGTGTGGTCATCCGTGCAACTCCTTGTGCAGTTCCTGCAGCGAGGCGACCTCGCCCTCGCCGCGATGATCGAGCGACTGGACCAGCGCGCGCGCGCCGGCGATCGTCGTGGAATAGGTCACCCGGTGCTGCAGCGCCTCGCGACGGATCGAGAACGAGTCGGAGATGGCCTGCCGCCCCTCGGTCGTATTGACGATGTACACGATCTCGCCGTTCTTGATCAGGTCCACGATGTGCGGGCGGCCCTCGACCACCTTGTTCACGACCTCGCAGGCCACGCCCTGCTCGCGCAGGTAGGCGGCGGTGCCGGTGGTCGCCACGAGCTGGTAGCCGCGGCGGACCATCTCCTGCGCCACCGGCAGCAGGCGCGCCTTGTCGGGGTCGCGCACCGAGACGAAGGCCTTGCCGACCTGCGGCGCGCGGATGCTGGCCGCCTCCTGCGCACGCGCGAAGGCCTGCGCGAAGCCGCGGCCCACGCCCATGACCTCGCCGGTGGAGCGCATCTCCGGGCCGAGGATGGGATCGACGTTCTGGAACTTGGCGAACGGGAAGATCGCCTCCTTCACCGAGTGGTAGCCCGGCACGATCTCCTCGGTCGCACCCTGTTCGGCGAGCGTCTGCCCGACCATGCAGCGCGCGGCGATCTTGGCCAGCGGGCGGCCGATCGCCTTGGACACGAACGGCACCGTGCGCGAGGCGCGCGGGTTCACCTCGAGGATGAAGATCGTCTCGTCCTGGATCGCGAACTGGGTGTTCATCAGCCCGACGACGTTCAGGCCCTTGGCGAGCTGGGCCACCTGCTCGCGCAGCCGGTCCTGGATGCCCTTGGACAGCGAGTACGGCGGCAGCGAGCACGAGGAGTCGCCGGAATGCACGCCGGCCTCCTCGATGTGCTCCATGATGCCGCCGATCAGGACCTTGCCGTCCTTGTCCGCGATGATGTCCACGTCCACCTCGACCGCGTTGTCGAGGAAGCGGTCGAGCAGCACCGGCGAGTCGTTCGACACCTTCACCGCATCGCGCACGTAGCGGGCGAGGTCCGCGTCGGAATAGACGATCTCCATCGCACGGCCGC
This sequence comes from Coralloluteibacterium thermophilum, assembly GCF_042654365.1. Classification (NCBI taxonomy): domain Bacteria; kingdom Pseudomonadati; phylum Pseudomonadota; class Gammaproteobacteria; order Lysobacterales; family Lysobacteraceae; genus Coralloluteibacterium; species Coralloluteibacterium thermophilum. Next base: position 125,610 of record NZ_JBHSGG010000014.1, on the reverse strand, counting down.
CGAGCACGTAGCTCGGACGCACCACCAGCGGGTAGCCGATCTCGCGGGCGAGCACCAGGGCCTCCTCGGCGGTGCGCGCGGTGCGGTTCGGCGGCTGCTCCAGGCCGAGCTTCTCGACCAGCTGCTGGAAGCGCTCGCGGTCCTCGGCGAGGTCGATGGAGTCCGGCGAGGTGCCGACGATGGGCACGCCCGCGGCCTCCAGCGCGCGCGCCAGCTTCAGCGGGGTCTGCCCGCCGTACTGCACGATCACGCCCTCGGGCTTCTCCAGCGCGACGATCTCGAGCACGTCCTCGAGCGTCAGCGGCTCGAAGTACAGGCGGTCGGAGGTGTCGTAGTCGGTGGAGACCGTCTCCGGGTTGCAGTTGACCATGATGGTCTCGTAGCCGTCCTCGCGGAGCGCGAGCGCGGCATGGACGCAGCAGTAGTCGAACTCGATGCCCTGGCCGATGCGGTTGGGGCCGCCGCCGAGCACCATGATCTTGCGGCGGTCGGACGGGTTGGCCTCGCACTCCTCCTCGTAGGTCGAGTAGAGGTAGGCGGTGTCGGTGGCGAACTCGGCGGCGCAGGAATCCACGCGCTTGTACACCGGCTGCACCTTGAAGGCGTGGCGCAGCGCGCGCACCGCGGCCTCGTCGGTGCCGACGAGCTGGGCGAGGCGCGCGTCCGAGAAGCCCTTGCGCTTGAGCGTGCGCAGCCGCCGCGCGTCGAGCGCGGCCAGGCCGTCCGCGGCCACCGCCTGCTCCAGATGCACGATCTCCTCGATCTGGTCGAGGAACCACGGGTCGACGAAGGACAGCGCGTACACCTCCTCGACGCTCATGCCGGCGCGGAAGGCGTCGGCCAGGTGGAAGATGCGCTCGGCGCCCGGCTCCTTGAGCTCGCGCCGGAGGGTGGCGATGCCCTCCTCCGTGCCCAGATCGATGCCGGTGGGGTCGAAGCCGACCTTGCCGGTCTCCAGGCCGCGCAGGGCCTTCTGCACCGACTCCTGGAAGCTGCGGCCGATCGCCATGACCTCGCCGACCGACTTCATCTGCGTGGTGAGGCGGGCGTCGGCCTGCGGGAACTTCTCGAAGGCGAAGCGCGGGATCTTGGTGACGACGTAGTCGATCGACGGCTCGAACGAGGCCGGGGTCAGGCCGCCGGTGATCTCGTTCTTCAGCTCGTCCAGCGTGTAGCCCACCGCGAGCTTGGCGGCGACCTTGGCGATCGGGAAGCCGGTGGCCTTGGAGGCCAGCGCCGAGGAGCGCGAGACGCGCGGGTTCATCTCGATCACGACCACGCGGCCGTTCTTCGGATTGATGCCGAACTGCACGTTCGAGCCGCCGGTGTCGACGCCGATCTTGCGCAGCACGGCGATCGAGGCGTCGCGCAGGCGCTGGTACTCCTTGTCGGTCAGGGTCTGCGCCGGCGCCACCGTGATCGAGTCGCCGGTGTGCACGCCCATGGCGTCGAGGTTCTCGATCGAGCAGACGATGATGCAGTTGTCCGCGGTGTCGCGGACCACCTCCATCTCGAACTCCTTCCAGCCCAGCACCGACTCCTCGACCAGCACCTCGTGCACCGGCGACAGCTCCAGGCCGCGCTTGACGATCTCCTCGAACTCCTCGCGGTTGTAGGCGATGCCGCCGCCCGAGCCGCCGAGGGTGAAGCTCGGGCGGATGATGGTCGGGAAGCCGACCTTGGCCTGGATCTCGACCGCCTGCTCGAAGGTCTTGGCGACCTCGGCCTTCGGGCACTCCAGGCCGATCTCGCCCATCGCCACGCGGAACAGCTCGCGGTCCTCGGCGGTGCGGATGGCCTCGCGCGACGCGCCGATCAGCTTGACGCCGTACTTCTCGAGCACGCCGTTGTCGGCGAGGTCGAGGGCGCAGTTGAGCGCGGTCTGGCCGCCCATGGTCGGCAGCAGCGCGTCGGGCTTCTCCTTGGCGATGATCTTCTCGACCGTCCGCCAGTTGATCGGCTCGATGTAGACGGCGTCGGCCGTCTCCGGGTCGGTCATGATCGTGGCGGGGTTCGAGTTGACCAGCACCACGCGGAAGCCGTCGGCCTTGAGCGCCTTGCAGGCCTGCGCCCCGGAGTAGTCGAACTCGCAGGCCTGGCCGATGACGATCGGGCCGGCGCCGATGACGAGGATGGTCTGGATGTCAGTGCGACGCGGCATCTCAGCGGGCCTCCATCATCGAAACGAACGTGTCGAACATGCCGGCCACGTCCTGCGGGCCCGGGCTGGCCTCGGGGTGGCCCTGGAAGCCGAAGGCGGGTGCGTCGGTCAAGGCGATGCCCTGGTTGGTGTTGTCGAACAGCGAGCGGTGGGTGACGCGGACGTTGGGCGGCAGCGTCGTCTCGTCCACCGCGAAGCCGTGGTTCTGGCTGGTGATCATCACGCGGCCGGTGTCGAGGTCGATCACCGGGTGGTTCGCGCCGTGGTGGCCGTGCTTCATCTTGACCGTCCGCGCGCCGGCGGCGAGCGCCAGCAGCTGGTGGCCGAGGCAGATGCCGAAGGTCGGGACCTTCGCCGCGAGCACCTCGCGGATGGCCGCGATGGCGTAATCGCACGGCGCCGGATCGCCGGGGCCGTTGGCCAGGAAGATGCCGTCCGGCTGCAGCGCCAGCGCTTCGGACGCGGGGGTCTGCGGCGGCAGCACGGTGATGCGGCAGCCACGCTCGGCGAGCATGCGCAGGATGTTGGTCTTGACGCCGTAGTCGAAGGCGACGACGTGGAAGCGGCCCTCGCTCTGCGCGAAGGTGCCGGTGTCCATGTCGAGGCGACCCTCGGTCCAGGTGTAGCGCTCGCGCACGCCGACCTCCTTCGCGAGGTCCATGCCCTTCAGGCCGGGGAACTTGCGCGCCGCCTCCACGGCGGCGTCGGCATCGATGCCCTCGCCCGCCACCAGGCAGCCGTTCTGCGCGCCGGTCGAGCGCAGCAGGCGGGTGAGCCGGCGGGTGTCGATGTCGGCGATGGCGACGGTGTCGTTCTTCCGCAGCCACTCGGGCAGCGACAGCTGGCTGCGCCAGTTCGAGGGCCGGCGCGGCACGTCCCGGCAGATCAGGCCGGAGGCCCAGACCCGGGACGACTCGTTGTCCTGGTCGGTGCAGCCGGTGTTGCCGATGTGCGGATAGGTCAGCGTGACCAACTGCCGCGCGTAGGAGGGATCGGTCAGGATTTCCTGGTAGCCGGTCATGGCGGTGTTGAACACCACCTCGCCGACACGGCTGCCGGCTGCGCCGACGGAGACGCCCTCGAATACGCTGCCGTCTTCGAGTGCGAGGATTGCGGGTTGGGTCACTTGGGGTCTCGCCAGGCTGGGCCTCGCCGCGCTGCCTTTGGATGCGCGAAAACCCGCGGATGCGGCGTCAGGAACCGATCCGGGCGGGTCGAGGTAGGGGGTTACGGCGAGCCGGAATTCTAGCGGGCGCGGGGGCTTCACGCCAGCGGCATGACGACCGGATGACATCGCCCCGCGGCCGCCGTTCACGACCTTCAGGCAAGGAGCGAGAATCAGGAGCGGGAAAGGCTGGGCGACCGCCCTGGTTCCCTGGGCGCTTCGCGTTCACCCCAAGGCAGAATCCTGCCTGGCGGAGAAGGAGCAGGCCGCGCAAACGCGGCACAGGCGTCCTCGCTTCTCACTCCTCTCCACGCACGCCGCGGACCGGGCTCAGTCGAGCCCGGGGAACATGAGGTCCGCGAAGCGGTACTGGCCCGGCGGCTGCTGGGCGAGCCGGGCGGCCGCCTCGATCGCGCCGCGGGCGAAGATGTCGCGGTTGGTGGCGCGGTGGACCAGCTCGATGCGCTCGCCCGCGGTGGCGAACTGCACGGTGTGCTCGCCGACGATGTCGCCGGCGCGCAGGCTCGCGTAGGCCGGCTCCCGCCCGCGCCCCTGCTCCACCGCCGCGCCCAGCGCCAGTGCGGTGCCGGAGGGCGCGTCCTTCTTGTGTACGTGGTGAGCCTCGACGATGTCGCAGTCCCAGCCCGGCACCGCCGCGGCGGCACGACGCGCCAGTGCGGCCATGACGGCGACGCCCAGGCTGAAGTTCGCCGCCCACAGTGCGGGGATGTCGAGCGCCGCGGCGTCCAGCGCCGCGCACTGCGCCGGCGCGAGGCCGGTGGTGCCGCTCACCAGCGCCGAGCGGCGTTCGTGGCAGACGTGGAGGATGGCGTCGAACGCCTCGGGCAGGCTGAAGTCGATCGCGAGATCGAACTCGGGCGCGGCGTCGAGCCGGTCGGGCGCCAGCACCTCGACCCCGTCCGGCGCCTGCACCGGGCTGCGCGCCACCAGCGCCACCAGCGCGAAGCGGCCGTCGCCGTGCAGCAGGCGCACGATGGATTGGCCCATGCGCCCGCTGGCGCCGTGGATGAGAAGTCGGATCGGGCTGTCGTCGCGCATCGCGGAAGGCTAGCCGCCGCTCCGCGAACCGACAAGCGAAACCGGGCGTGGCGCCCGGTGCCGCATCAGGAGGTCATGCGTTCCCAGAAGGACTTCACGCCGTCCAGGAAGGTGCTCGACTTCGGCGAGTGCCGGCGCGCGTGCTCGCCCTCGAAGGTCGCCTCGAACTCCTCGAGCAGGCGCCGCTGCTCTGCGGTGAGGTTGACGGGCGTCTCCACCACCACGCGGCACATCAGGTCGCCGGGGGCGGCGCTGCGCACGGACTTCACGCCCTTGCCGCGCAGGCGGAACATCTTCCCGGTCTGCGTCTCGGCGGGCAGGCGGATCTCCGCCGCACCGGTCAGCGTCGGCACCTCGATCACCGCGCCCAGGGCCGCCTGCGAGAAGCGGATCGGCACCTCGCAGTAGAGGTCGTCGCCGTCGCGCTGGAAGATCGGGTGCTCGCGCACCCGCATCTCCACGTAGAGGTCGCCGTTGGCGGCGCCGGGCGGCCCGGCCTCGCCCTCGCCCTGCAGGCGGATGCGGTCGCCGGTGTCCACGCCCGGCGGGATCCTGACCTGCAGGGTCTTGTCCTCCTCGACCCGGCCGTTGCCGTGGCAGCGGCGGCAGGGATTCTTGATGACCTTGCCGCGGCCGCCGCAGGTCGGGCACGGCTGCTGCACCGAGAAGATCCCGCGCTGCAGGCGCACCTGGCCCATGCCGCTGCAGGTGCCGCAGGTCTCGACCGCGCCGTCCTCCGAGCCGGAGCCGCCGCAGCTCCTGCAGCCGACCAGGCTCGGCACCACGATCTCGCGCTCGACGCCCGCGACCGCTTCCTCCAGGTCGATGTCGAGCACGTAGCGCAGGTCGGCGCCGCGCGCCGGACCGCGGCTGCCGCGACCGCCGCCGAAGATGCTGCCGAAGATGTCGCCGAAGATGTCGCCCACGTCGCCGTAGGCGGCACCGCCGCCGCCCATGCCGTGCTCGAAGGCCGCGTGGCCGTGCTGGTCGTAGGCGCGCCGCCGGCCGGCGTCGGAGAGCACCTCGTAGGCCTCCTTCGCCTCCTTGAAGGCCGCTTCCGCCTCGGCGTTGCCCGGATTGCGGTCCGGGTGGTGCTTCATCGCCAGGCGGCGGTAGGCCTTCTTGAGCTCGTCGTCGGAGGCGGTGCGGCTGACGCCCAGCACCTCGTAGTAGTCGCGCTTGGTCATGGTGCGGGACTCGGGGTCCGGGACCCGGAGCCAGAAGCCTCCGGCGGCAGGATGTGCATGGCTTCGATACCTACTGTTGGCTGCAGAACATGGACCGGAGACCGGAAGCCTCCGCTACCGGTCCCACGGCCGCTTCCCCGTGTCCTGCGCTCAGGACTTCTTGTCGTCGCCCTTGACCTCGGTGAACTCGGCGTCCACCACGTCGTCGGCCACGCCGCCCTGGTTCGGGCCGCTGGCGGCATCGCCGCTGGTGCCGGTCTGCGCGGAAGCGGCGGCCGCCGCGTACAGCGACTGCGCGGCCTCCTCGAGCGCCTTGGACTTGGCCTCGATCTGCGCCTTGTCGTCGCCCTTCATGGCGCTCTCGAGCTCGGACAGCGCGGCCTCGGCGCGGGCGATCACCTCGCCGCCCACCTTCTCGCCGTGCTCGGCGATGGCGGTGCGCGTGGAGTGGATCAGGGCGTCGGCGCCGTTGCGCGCGGCGACCAGCTCCTGGAACTTCTTGTCCTCCTCGCGGTGCGCCTCGGCGTCGGCGACCATGCGCTGAATCTCCTCTTCGGAGAGACCCGAGCCGGCCTTGATCTCGACCTTCTGCTCCTTGCCGGTCTTCTTGTCCTTGGCCGACACGTGCAGGATGCCGTTGGCGTCGATGTCGAAGGACACCTCGACCTGCGGCATGCCGCGCGGCGCCGGGTCGATGCCCGACAGGTCGAACTTGGCCAGCGACTTGTTGAAGCGGGCCTGCTCGCGCTCGCCCTGCAGCACGTGCACCGTCACAGCGGACTGGTTGTCCTCGGCGGTCGAGAACACCTGCGAGGCCTTGGTCGGGATGGTCGTGTTCTTCTCGATGATCTTGGTGAACACGCCGCCCAGGGTCTCGATGCCCAGGGACAGCGGGGTCACGTCGAGCAGCAGCACGTCCTTGACGTCGCCGGCCAGCACGCCGCCCTGCACCGCGGCGCCGATGGCGACCGCCTCGTCCGGGTTGACGTCCTTGCGCGGCTCCTTGCCGAAGAACTCAGCCACCGCCGCCTGCACCTTCGGCATGCGGGTCTGGCCGCCGACCAGGATGACCTCGTCGATGTCCGAGGCGCGCAGCCCGGCGTCCTTGAGCGCGATGCGGCAGGGCTCGATGGTGCGGCGGACCAGCTCGTCCACCAGCGCTTCGAGCTTGGCGCGGGTCAGCTTGATGTTGAGGTGCTTGGGGCCCGAGGCGTCGGCGGTGACGTACGGCAGGTTGACCTCGGTCTGCTGCGACGAGGACAGCTCGATCTTGGCGCGCTCGGCCGCGTCCTTCAGGCGCTGCAGGGCCAGCGGATCCTTGCGCAGGTCGATGCCCTGGTCCTTCTGGAACTCGTCCACCAGGTAGTCGATGACGCGCTTGTCGAAGTCCTCGCCGCCGAGGAAGGTGTCGCCGTTGGTGGCCAGCACCTCGAACTGCTTCTCGCCGTCGACCTCGGCGATCTCGATGATCGACACGTCGAAGGTGCCGCCGCCGAGGTCGTAGACCGCGACCTTGCGGTCGCCGCCCTTCTTGTCGAGGCCGTAGGCCAGCGCGGCCGCGGTGGGCTCGTTGATGATGCGCTTGACCTCGAGGCCCGCGATCTTGCCGGCGTCCTTGGTCGCCTGGCGCTGCGAGTCGTTGAAGTAGGCCGGGACGGTGATGACGGCCTCGGTGACCTTCTCTCCCAGGTAGTCCTCGGCGGTCTTCTTCATCTTCTCCAGCACGCGCGCGGAGATCTCCTGCGCGGCCATCTTCTTGCCCTCGGCCGACTGCACCCAGGCGTCGCCGTTGTCGTGCTTGACGATGGCGTACGGGACCAGGCCGATGTCCTTCTGGACCTCGGCGTCCTCGAACTTGCGGCCGATCAGGCGCTTGACGGCGTAGAAGGTGTTCTTCGGGTTGGTGACCGCCTGGCGCTTGGCCGAGGCGCCGGCCAGCACCTCGCCGTCCTTGGTGAAGGCGATGATGGACGGCGTGGTGCGGTCGCCCTCGCTGTTCTCGATGACCTTGGCCTTGCCGCCCTCCATGACCGCGACGCACGAATTGGTCGTGCCCAGGTCGATGCCGATGATCTTGCCCATGTGAGTGCTCCCTCGAAGTGCATGGACGGCACGCAGGCCGTCGCCGAATACCGGATGTCTTTGAAAAGCTGGGCGACCGCGGCCGCCTGTTCTGCCCCCGGATCTGGGGGCCGCCTTCACGGGTTCAAGCGCCGGAGCGCCCTGCCGCGGGCGCTGCCGCGCGCCGGTTCAGTCGCCGTCGCGCGCCACCAGCACCAGCGCCGGGCGCAGCAGGCGCGTGTTGAGCACGTAGCCCTTCTGCGCGACCTGCACCACCGTGTTGGGCGCATGCCCGGCGGGGTCCACCACGCCGATCGCCTGGTGGTGCTCCGGATCGAACGGCTGGCCGGCGGGATCGACCACGCTCAGGCCGTGCTCGCCGGTGACCTTCTGCAACTGGCGCAGGGTCAGCTCCAGGCCGTCGCGCACGGGGCCCGCCTCCGGCACCGCTGCGAGTCCCGCCTCGAGGCTGTCGAAGACCGGCAGCAGCTCGGCGAGCAGGCGCTCGTTGGCGAACCGGCGCGCCTGCTCCAGATCGCGGCTCATGCGGCGGCGCTGGTTCTCCAGCTCGGCGCGCTCGCGCAGGCCGTCCTCGCGCAGCCGCGCGATCTCCTCGCGCGCGGCGGCCAGGCCCGCGGCGGCATCCTCCGCCAGACCGGCCTGCTCGGCGGCGTTCTCCTGGTCCTTGGGGATATCGTCGTAGGGCGTGCGTGCGCCCTGCTCGTTCTCGGGATGCTGCATTCGGTGCGTCCTGTAGGCCGTGTCTGTGTCGCGGCACGGCATGTCGCCGCGCCCCGGAGCGCCACATGCGGACGCAACGGTGCGTTTCAAGCCCCGGCGGCGCGCCCGGGCTGGATCGCGGCGCCGAGGACGTCCGCCGTCGCCTGCACGATGGGGATGACCCGCTCGTAGGCCATGCGCGTGGGCCCGATCACGCCCAGCACGCCGAGCACCTGGCCCTCGGCCGCGTAGGGTGCGGTCACCACCGTGCAGCCGCCGAGGGACGGCAGGCCGGCCTCCTCGCCGATGAAGACGCGCACGCCCTGCGCCTTCTGGGTGCGCTCCAGCAGCTGGAGGATCTCGCGCTTGCTGGAGAAGGCCTCGAACAGCTCGCGCAGCCGGTCGAGGTCGGACAGGTCCTGCAGGCCCATCAGCCGGGTCTGTCCCGCCACGAGCATGTCCTCGTCGTCCCCGCTCAGGGCGTGCTCGGAGAGCTCGACCGCGGCCGAGAGCGTCCGCTCCATCGCCGAACGGGTCTCCCGCAGCTCGCGCAGCAGCTGGGCGCGGATCTCCGCCAGCGTGCGCCCGGCGAAGTGCGCGTTGAGGTAGTTGGCCGCCTGCTCGAGCTCGTCGCGGCCGTAGGGCCTGCGCGTCTCGAACAGCCGGTTCTGCACCTCGTTGTCGGTGAACACCAGGATGGCGAGGACGCGGTTGCCGTCCACCGGCACGAAGTCGATGTGGCGGAACGCGAACTGCGCGCGCCGCGGCACCGTGACCACGCCCACGAAGCGGCTCATGGCCGAGAGCATGTCCGAGACGTTGCCGAGCAGGGCCTGGGTGCCCGCGCCGGCCGGCAGATTTGCGCGCATCCGCGCGATCTCGCCCTCGCCCAGCGGCTTCACCTGCAGCAGGCTGTCGACGAAGACGCGGTAGCCCTGCACGGTGGGAACGCGCCCCGCCGAGGTGTGCGGCGCCTGCACCAGCCCCATCTCGTCCAGGTCGCTCATGATGTTGCGGATGGTCGCGGGACTCACGTCCAGGCCCGAGGACTCGGCGAGCGTGCGCGAGCCCACGGGCTGGCCGTCGCGCACGTACTGGGCGATCAGGGTCCGCAGCAGGTGGCGTGCGCGGGAATCGAGCTGGCGGCTGGAGCGGGTCATCGCGCGGCGGGCACGGCTACCTGGGACGTCGCGCATACATAAGGGCCCCGCCGCGGCGGCGCAAGCCGTCGCAGTCCACGAGACGGGACGCTTTCAGGGTTCGGGGCCGGCCGTTACGCTTTGCCGGTTTTTCCATTCCCTGCCTCCATGCTCACCCGACTCCAGATCAAGGATTTCGCCGTCGTCAGCGCGGCCACGGTGACCTTCGGCCCCGGCCTGACGGTGGTCTCGGGCGAGACCGGCGCCGGCAAGTCGCTGCTGGTCGACGCGCTGATGCTGCTCTCGGGCGGCCGCGGCGACAGCGGCATGGTGCGCCACGGCGCCGAGCGCGCGGAACTGGCCGCAGAGTTCGAACTCGACGACACCCCCGCCGCCGCGGCCTGGCTGCGCGAGGCGGAGCTGGACGAGGACGGGCTGTGCCAGTTGCGCCGGGTGATCCGCGCCGACGGCGGCTCGCGCGCCTGGATCAACGGCCGCCCGGCGACCGTCGGCCAGCTGGCCGAACTCGGCGCCCTGCTGGTCGAGATCCACGGCCAGCACGAGCACCAGGCCCTGCTCTCGCGCGCCCACCAGCTGGCCCTGCTCGACGGCTTCGGCGGGCACGGCCACCTCGTCGCCGAGGTCCGTGCGGCGGCGGAGGCCTGGGCGGCGCTCGCGCGGCGGCAGGCCGAGCTGGCGCGCGACGGCGATCCCGGCGAGCGCATCGACTGGCTTCAGCACCAGTTCGACGAACTCGAGCGCGAGAACCTCGCGCCGGAGGCCATCGAGGAGCTCATCGCCCTGCACCGCCGCCAGGCCAACGCGGCAGGCCTGCTGCAAGGCTGCGAGCGCGTGCTGGCACGACTCTCGGGAGACGACGGCTTCGGCATCTCCCCCCTGCTGCGCCAGGCGCATTCGGAGCTGCAGCAACTGGCGGCGGACGAGCCCGCGCTGGGCGAGGCCGCGGCGCTGCTCGACAGCGCACAGATCCAGATCGACGAGGCCGCGGCGCTGGTCGAACGGCTGCGCGACGGCTTCGACCTTGATCCGGAGCGCCTGCAGAGCCTGGAGGCCCAGCTCGCGCGCCTGCACGAGCTCGGCCGCAAGCACCGCGTCCCGCTCGAGGGGCTCGCGGCGCGGCGCGACGCGCTGGCCGAGGAACTCGAGAGCCTGCGCGCCGCCGGGATCGACGGCGAGACGCTGGCGCTGCGCATGGCCGAGGCGCAGCAGGCCTGGCAGGCATGCGCCTCGACGCTGAGCGCCGCGCGTGCCGAGGCGGCGACCCGCCTGGGCGCGCAGGTCGCGGAACTGATGCAGGAACTCGGCATGGGCGGCGGGCGTTTCGAGGTCGCGCTCGAACCCAACGCCGACGCCCGCCCGGACGCCCAGGGCGCGGAGCGGGCGGAGTTCATGGTCTCGGCCAACCCCGGCCAGCCGCCCCGCCCGCTGCGCAAGGTCGCCTCGGGCGGCGAACTGGCCCGCATCAGCCTTGCGCTGGAAGTCGCCACGCTGGATGCCGAGGCGGTGCCGACCATGGTGTTCGACGAAGTGGATACCGGCATCGGCGGCGCCGTGGCCGAGGTCGTCGGACAGAAGCTGCGCGCCCTCGGCGCGCGCCGCCAGGCCCTGTGCGTCACCCACCTGCCGCAGGTGGCCGCCCAGGGCCACGGGCATTACCGGGTCAGCAAGGACGTCGCCGAGGGCAGCACGCACAGCGGCGTGCGCAGGCTGGATGCCGAGGACCGCGTCGAGGAGATCGCCCGCATGCTCGGCGGGGTCGAGATCACCGAGACCACCCGCGCCCATGCGCGGCAGATGCTGGAGCGCGCGCAGGCCGGCTAGGCCGGCTCAGCGCGCCCGATCCTCCTCCCGGGGATAGACCGCGACGACCGGGCAGGTGCCCAGCGAAGCCACCTGATCCATGATGCTGGACGTCAGGCCCGCGTCGTGGTCGAACAGGCCGGCGCCGAGCCCTTCCGGCGTAGGCAGGATCCTGACGTGGTCGCCGGCATTGCCGCAGACCAGCCCGTTCATCGGCCCCGAGTGCAGCTCGATCCGGCGTGCGCTGGCCAGGGCGGGACAGGAACCTGCCAGTTCCACACGGTAGAAGCGGTTCCCGCCGGAACGCATCGGCGACACCTCGACGAGCAGCCCCTTCCTGTCCTCCGACCAGCCGCGCATGAAACGCGGCGCGAAACAGAAGTCCGGGGATCCCCTGAAGCCATGGCGACGCGCGCCCCGCACTTCCACAGGGTCGAGCAGAGCCACGTCCCGCTGCGCAGAGAGGCGGCCGAGGGCCGCATAGTCGCGCGCATCCAGCTCGGCCAGCGCGCGCACCGGGCACCGCACCTCGCCCCGCTGCACCAGCCCGACGCTGCCCGGGCAGAGCCAGGCGTCGGGCGCGAGGATCTGCAGGCCGTCGAGCCCTGCTCCCGCCTCGAGCGGGCAGTCCTCGACGAGATCGATGCGGAAGCGCTGGCCATCGTCCAGGGCGACCGCGAAGAGCGCGCTGTCGAGCTGATGGGCCGAGACCATGCGGCGGGCGTCCATGCACCCCGGCGCAGGCGCCTCGCGTGCCGCTGCCGTCGTGGCCGCGGCGAACGGAAGCACTGCCGCGAGGACGATCCCGAAAGCGCGTCGCAGAACCATGTATCCGACCTCCCTGTCCGGTGCGCCTGCCGGCGCGTGGCTAGCTTGCCTTCTTCTGCGCCTTCTGGCGCACGTAGAGCACCAGCGAGTGCTCCTCGAGGATGTAGCCGTGCTTCTCGGCGATCTCGTGCTGGAGACGCTCGATCTCCTCGCTGGTGAACTCGATGACCTTGCCGGTGTCCAGATCGACCATGTGGTCGTGGTGGCCGCCGCGGTCGAGCTCGAACACGGCCTGGCCGCCCTCGAAGTTGTGCTTGAGGACGAGGCCGGCGGCCTCGAACTGGGTGAGCACGCGGTAGACCGTGGCCAGGCCGATGTCCTCGCCCGCTTCCAGCAGGTTGCGGTAGACGTCCTCGGCGGTCATGTGGCGCGGGCTCGCGGCCTCCAGGAGCGCGAGGATCCGGAGCCTCGGATGCGTCACCTTGAGGCCGACCTTGCGTAGTTCCTGCGATTCCATGGGCCCTCCAACGGCACGTGAACATTGCCCCGCCGCCAAGGGCGCAGCCGGGGCGCTAGTGTATCATCGCGCACTCGTCACCCGGCTCCCCGCAAGGCACTCCGCGCCCGATGAAGAAGATCCTGATCACGTTGCTCACCGCCGGCCTGCTCGCCGGCTGCGGAATCCTCTACAAGCAGCCGATCTACCAGGGCAACCTGCTCAATGCCGAGAACGTGGAGCAACTGCGCGAGGGCATGACCCGGCGCCAGGTCGCGGTGCTGCTGGGCTCGCCGATGGTCGCCGACCCCTTCCACCAGTCGCGCTGGGACTACGTCGCCACGCAGCGGGTGGGCCGCCGCGACGAGACCGAGGTCAAGAACCTCACGGTGTTCTTCGAGGGCGACAGCCTGGCCGCGTGGGAGGGCGAGTACTTCCCGAAGCAGGACCAGGAGCTCGCCCAGGTCGCCATCCGCATCTTCGGCGGCAACCTGCCGCGCGAGAACAACCGCCGCGGCCGCCGCTGATCAGCCTCCCGAGGCGCGCCGCCGGCGCGCCTCCTTGGGGTCGATCCGGAGCCGTCCGACGATCTCGACCCGCTCGCCGTCGGCGACCGTACGTGTTCCCACGACCGGCTGGCCATGGACAGCCAGTGCCGACGGATCATGGAGCAGGTCCGCATCGCAGCGCGCGACCGCCTCGCGCACGCGGTCGGCAGCCGCCAACGCATCGGCCACGGTCGCGCCGGGCGACAGCGCGACCTGCTGCCGCCAGACCTGCGTCGCGTGCCCGAACACCACTTCGACCCTGAGCGCCTGCGTCATGCTCTCAGGCCTCGGCGTCCGCGGCGCGGCGGAAGTCGTCGACCATGCGATCGGCGAGCGTCTTGAAGCCGAGCGAGAGCGCGGAGCCGATCAGCCGGTTCGAGGCCTCGAAATCCATGGTCAGGCTCACCTTGCAGGCGTCCTCGTCGAGAGCGTGGAATTCCCACAGCCCGGTGAGGCTGCGGAAGGGGCCGTCCACCAGCTCCAGCCGGATGCGCAACGGCTCGCTGAGGGTGTTGCGGGTCGTGAACGCCGTACGCAGCGCCCCGAGGCGTACGCCGAGGCGCGCCACCATGTGCTCCGGCGACTGCTCCAGGATGTCCGCGCTCTCGCACCAGGCGAAGCGCGCGGGATAGGCGGCGACGTCGTTGACGAGCGCGTACATGCGCTCGGCGGAGTGACGGACCAGGGCGTGACGGTGGACGTGGGTCATCGAGGCTCTTGATTCGGAGCAGGCGGCTGCCGCGGAGGAAAGCCGTGCAGTGTAAGCCGATGCCGCCACGGCCACGTGCAGGGACGCACGCCGCGGCGCCACGCTCGCCACATCCATGCGCGCTGGTCCAGAATGCGCGTCGAACGAGGGATTCATGTCGAACAAGAAGAAGGACAAGGGCACGGAGGGCGGCGGCGGCACGATCGCCCTCAACAAGCGCGCCCGCCACGACTACCACCTGGAAGACCGCTTCGAGGCCGGGCTCGCCCTGCAGGGCTGGGAGGTCAAGGCGATCCGCGCCGGCCGCGCCAACATCGGCGAGAGCTACGCCATGGTGCGCAACGGCGAGATCTTCCTCTACGGATCGCAGATCACGCCGCTGATCTCCGCCTCGACCCACGTGGTCGCCAACGACCGCCGCGACCGCAAGCTGCTGCTGCACCGGCACGAGATCGACCGCCTGCTCGGCCGCGTCGAGCGCGAGGGCTACACCCTCGTGCCGACGGCGATGTACTGGAAGAACGGCAAGATCAAGCTCGAGATCGCGCTGGCCAAGGGCAAGCAGGCCCACGACAAGCGCGCGACCACCAAGGAGCGCGACTGGCAGCGCGACAAGCAGCGCGTCATGCGCAGCCACAACCGCAATGCCTGAACGCCCGGTCGCGCCCCGCCGCGACCGGCCTTGATGCGGGGACCGATGTCCCTATACTGCTGGACGATCGGACAGCCGATACCTGTTCTACCCGGGGGTGTTCCGGATTCGACGGGGGTCGCGAAGTTGTCTGGTGCATGCCGAGGGGGCAGCTTTCCTCGTTAATCCAGCGGCAAACTTTTAGTTGCCAACGACGACAACTACGCTCTCGCCGCTTAAGGCGTAAGCCCCGAACCCACTTGTGCTCGTGCTCGTGGATGTAGGGTCACTATCACGGGACGCACCGGGAAGCCGCCGCCTGTCGGCAACCGGTAAAGACTCAGCAGGCTGGTTCCGGGACGCGCTTCGCACACCGTGCTGTCGCGGGACGAGATACAACGGTGAGCTAAGCATGTAGGACCGGAGATGGAGTGCCTTCGGACGCGGGTTCGACTCCCGCCACCTCCACCAATCGACGCAGAAGGCCAGCCGCGAGGCTGGCCTTCTTCGTTTCCGCCTGCCGGCGCGACGCTCAGCCGACGCGGAAGGTCACCGGCACGACCGTCAGCGGACGTGCGGGGTCGTTGCTCTCCACGCACAGGCGTCCGGTGTGCGTACCGGGCTCCAGTGCCGCTGCGTCCAGAGTCAGCGCGACGCTTTTGCTCTGTCCGGCAGCGAGGCTGCCTGCGGTCTCGGCGGCACTGAGCCATGGGGGCGTGCAGATGCCTTCGGCGAGCGCGGTCATGGCGGCGCCGTAGTGCCCGCTCGAAGCGCCGTCCAGCGGCCCCCAGGTGGCGTCGGGGCTGCCGCCGAATTCGGGATCCGTATTGAGTTCCTGTCCGACGAGGCCGTCCTGCACGTCGCGCAGGAAGCGGTACCAGATCACCATCGGCACGCCGCCGACCGAGAGCGAGTCGAAGGTCGGGTAGGCCACGAGCCAGTAGCGGCCCGGCGGCAGCACCAGGCTCTGCCCGGCCTCGACCAGATCGAGATCCATGCGCGTGGTGCCGCCGGCGACGCCGGGGGTTCCCGGCGCGGCGGTGAAGCTCCAGACCGGCGCCTCGCCCTGCCCCGGTGCGCCGGCGGGCCGGCCGTCCGCGTCGGCATGGATGCTCCAGGTCAGCGCGCTGGCGTACATGTCCAGGGTGTCGCCGTAGTTGGCGAACAGGAAGCCGTCGACGCTCAGGGTCTCGAACGCCGTCTCCACGGACAGCTCGAAGTCGTCGGCGACGAGCGCGCCGGTCCCGGTGTCCGCGTACTGCGTGCTGACCAGACCGTTGAGCGTCGTCGCCGGCTGGTCGATCGCCGGCACCGCGCGCACCCCGGAGTACAGCGACCAGCCCAGGCCGTCGTTGCCGGCATTGCCGAGTTCCAGCGTGGCCTGCGCGCGGCCTCCGGCCGGTGCGCTCGCCTCGATGTGGTCCGGCCCCACCTCAAGGGCCATCGCATCGACGTGGACGGCGACCGGCATCTGCAGCGGCGGCAGGAGCACGCTGGCCGGCGTCAGACGCACCGCGCCGTAGGCATGGGCGCCCTGCTCCGCCCCGGCCGCGTCGATGACGATGGTGAGGGTTTGGCTCTGGCCGGCCCGGAGGGTGAAGCGGGACGGCGTCACGCTGCCGGCGATGCCGTCGAGCTCGGCGCTCCACTGGCCGGCGCTCACCGCGCGCACGGTCCGCTCGAAGGTGCAGGTCCCGATGCAGGACAGTGCGCCGATGCTGGGCAGGTTGAGCGCGGACGGATCGCCGCCCTGCGCGGGATCCGCGGCGCGGAAGCGCGCCGCGGTCTCGTCCATCACCAGCCCCGGCTCCACCGCGAGGTCGAGGCGGATGCGCCCTGCCCCGCGCTCGTGCGGCGTCGCCGGCAGGCCGTCCGCCGCATCGAGCACCTCCTCGGTCGCGGTGAGCATGAGCGCGGACTTGGCCTCGGCGGGCGTCCAGTCCGGATGCCGCGCCCGCAGCAGCGCGACCGCGCCGGCGACGTGCGGCGACGCCATCGAGGTGCCGTTCATCAGGCCGATCGCGCCGGGCTCGCCCGCGACCGCACCAAGCACGCTCACGCCCGGTGCCGTCGCGTCCGGCTTGAGCAGGGCGTAGCCGCTCGGCCCGCGCGAACTGAAGGTGGCGATGACGTCGGGCTCGCTCGCCCGCGCCTCGGCCGGGTAGTCCAGCAGCACCTGGGCCTCGCCGCGCTCGACGTGGAAGTCGTGCAGGCGGTCGCCGTCCGCCCGCCCCACCACGCCGACCGGGATGACCGTCCCGTCGAGCGCCGGGTTGAGCGCTCCGTCGACGTTGTTGGCGAGGATCACCGCGCTGGCGCCTCCGATCTGCGCGTTCTCCACCTTGATCACGAAGGTGCAGTCGCCCCGGCGCGCCATGGCCACGCGGCCGGCCATCGAGCCCGGCGCCGGCGGCGTGCACAGCAGCGGGTCCTGCGGGTCGTAGGCCAGGCCGCCGGCGATGGGCTCGATCAGCGGCGTACTGCTCGCCGGGAACGTGATGTCGATCGCCTGCAGCGGCGCGGGCACCGGTGCCGGGCCCGTGATCCGCAGCGCGTTCGCGAAGGGGCCGCGGGTATGGCTCGCGGCCGCGACGCTCAGCGTCCAGGGTTCGACATGGCCGAGGGTCGCGCTGGAGGGGCCGCTGTTGCCGGTGGAGGCGACGACGCTGATGCCGGCCTCCAGCGCGTCGAGGAAGGCGAGCGAGCCGGCCTGCGTCCAGGGCGAGGTGCCGCCGCCGATGGAGTAGTTGATGGCGGTCACCACGCCGTCCACGATCGACTGCTCGACCGCGGCCAGCGTGGACACGTTCGGGCAGAGCCCCCGGCCGTCCCCGGCCACGTAGCAGGTGTCGTAGACGACCAGGTTGGCCCGCGGGGCGACGCCGCTGACGAGGCGCTCCGGGCCGCCCGGCACCCGGGCCAGGCGCACGTTGCCGGCGGCGATGGACGCGGTGTGCGAGCCGTGGCCGTTGTTGTCCTCCGGGCCGGGGGGGCCGTCGTCGGCACCGGGGTCGTTCTCCCGGATCGTCGGCATCAGCTCGTCGACGAAGTCGTAGGCGCCGATGACCTTGCCGTTGCAGCGCGGGGCCCACGCCGCGATGGGATCGGGGCCGCACAGGCCGAGGTAGTTGCCCTCGCCCAGCGGGTTCCTGTGACGGTAGCCGGCGCCGTCGACCTCGGCGAAGGACGGGCTGCCGAAGTTGAGGCCGGAGTCGATCACGCCGATCACCGTGCCCTCGCCCTGGGCGTCCGCGACGCGGCGGGCGCCGCGGATCGGGACCGGGACCAGTTGCGGGCTGCGCGGGCTCTTCTCGTAGCGCACGCCCCAGGTCTCCGGCGCGCCGATGAGCTCCGGGCCGGCATCGGTATCGAGCGGCAGCAGCACCACCGGCTCGACCGCCGCCACCTCCGGCGCCCGCCGCAGCGCCGCGGCCGCACGCGCGTCCATGCGCACCGTCACCGCGTTCGCCGCGTGCACGAAGCGGAAGGTCTCGCTCAGCGGGCGCAGGTCGGTCCCGGTCTGGCGGCCGACCCGCGCAAGGACCGCATCCTGCTCGCCCGCCAGTCGGCGGGCTTCCGCCGCACGCGCCATCGGCACCCTGCTGCGCGCGACGGCGGGCGCGGCGTGCATGCGCACCAGGTAGAGGCCGGGCAGGACCTCGGGCTCGGCGTGGACCGCGCCGAAATCGTCCACGCGCGCCGCGTGGGTCTGGCCATGGACGGGGGCGGCGGACGCCGCCGCGAGGACGGCGGCAAGCGCTGCACGCCGCGGGAAACGCAGGGGGGACTGGGACATGCGGAACTCCCTGGGGGAAGGAGATCGGACGGCGGCGCGGCGAGAAGCGCCGCGGCAGGGGCGTCGGGGGGACGTGGACCGAGTCTAGGCAGCGCCGTTTCGCGGCCACAATGTCAACGCGTGCCGGCGGGGCGGTCGCTGCGTGCCGCCGTGCCCGCGGGCGCTGACGCGGTCTTCCCGGCGGGTCCACTAGCCTCGGCGCCCCATTCCCCGAAGGAGAAAGGCATGGCACGCAAGGCGACCGCCGTCTGGCACGGCGCGGGCAAGAGCGGTGGCGGCAGGCTGGAGACCGGGTCGAAGGCGCTGGCCGCGGACTACGGCGCCAAGTCGCGCTTCGAGGACGCCCCCGGCACCAATCCCGAGGAACTGCTGGCGGCGGCGCATGCCGGCTGCTTCACCATGGCCCTCGCCTTCGCACTGGAGAAGGCCGGGCACACCGCGGAGGAGCTGCGCACCGAATGCGCGATCTCGCTGGAGAGCGAAGGGGAAGGCTTCCGCATCACGACCTCCGCCCTGCGCCTGCAGGCGCGCATCCCGGGCATCGACGAGGCGGAGTTCCGGAAGATCGCCGAGGGCGCCAAGGACGGCTGCCCGGTCTCGAAGCTGTTCAAGGCCGACATCAGCCTGGACGCCCGCCTGGGCTGAGCGCCGCCGGCGGCTGCGGCGGCGCGCCTGTCAGTCCTCGACGAAGCGCACCCGGCGCGTGATCGAGCACACCAGTTCGTAGCCGATCGTGCCGGCGTGCGCGGCGACCTCCTCGACGGGAAGCCCGCGGCCCCAGGCGACCACCGGATCGCCGACCGCCGCGTCGGGAATGCCCCGCAGATCGAGGGTGATGAGGTCCATGGACACGCGGCCGATGAGCGGCACCCGCACCCCGCGCACCAGCATCGGGGTGCCGGGCGGCGCCTGCCGCGGGTAGCCGTCGCCGTAGCCCAGCGCAGCCACGCCGACGGGCATGTCCTCCGGACAGGTCCAGCTCGCGGCGTAGCCGACGCGCTCGCCGCGGGCGACGCGGTTGACTGCGATCAGCCGGGTGGAGAGCGTCATCGCCGGCGCCAGGTCGAAGTCCGGCGCGCTCACGCCCTCCACGACGGATACGCCGTAGAGCGCGCCGCCCGGACGGATCCAGTCGCCGTGCGCCTGCGGCCAGCCCAGCACCCCCGCGGAGTTGCACAGCGAGCGCGGCCCCGGCAGGCCGGCCACCGCGGCCTCGAAGGCGGCGATCTGGGCGGGCGTGCGCGGGCCGTCGAACTCGTCGGAACTGGAGAAGTGGGTCATCAGGCCGATCTCCCCGGCCACGTTGGGCAGTGCGCGCAGACGCCGATGCACCTCGCCGACACGGTCGGCGGCGAAGCCCAGGCGGTGCATGCCGGTATCGACCTTCACCCAGCAGCGCACCGGCGCCCCGCCCTGCGCGGCGTCGGCCTCGAGCATGGCCAGCTGCGCGTCGTGGTGCACCACCGTCTCCACGCCCAGGCGGCGCAGCGCCGGCAGGTCCGCGGGCTCGTCGAAGCCGGAGAGCAGCACGATGCGCTGCGACAGCCCGGCCGCACGCAGCCGCTCGGCATCGGCGAGCGCCGCGACGCCGAAACCGTCGGCGCCCTCCAGCGCGCGCGCGACCCGCTCCAGGCCATGCCCGTAGCCGTCCGCCTTGACCACGGCCATCACCCGCGCCCCGGGCGCGCGCGCGCGCATGCGCGCCAGGTTGTGGCGGAGGGCGTCGAGATGGATGGTCGCGGTGGTGGGGCGGCTCACGGCGGGAATGGAGAATGGGAAGCGGGACAAGGCTACCCGCGCCCGCGCGGGAAGATGTGGCGATTCGCGGGCACGGGATGGCGATGCACGGCGCGGGCGGCGGCGCCCGGTCCGGCGCGCCGGGGGCCGCTATTCGAAGCTGCCCACGCTGTCCATGGCGAGGTTGTCGAAGCGCGTGTACTCGCCGAAGAACTTGAGCTTCACCGAACCGGTCGGGCCGTTTCGCTGCTTGCCGATGATGATCTCGGCCAGGCCCTTGTCCGGCGACTCCTTGTGGTAGTAGTCGTCGCGGTAGATGAAGATGATGATGTCCGCATCCTGCTCGATCGCGCCGGATTCGCGCAGGTCGCTCATCACCGGACGCTTGTCGGTCCGCGACTCCAGGCCGCGGTTGAGCTGCGACAGCGCGATCACCGGCACGTGCAGCTCCTTGGCCAGGGCCTTGAGCGAACGCGAGATCTCGGAGATCTCGGTCGCGCGGTTCTCGTTGTTGCCCGGCACCTGCATCAGCTGCAGGTAGTCGATGACCACGATCCCCAGGTCGTGCTCGCGCTTGATGCGGCGACAGCGCGAACGCACCTCGTTGGGCGAGAGCGCCGGCGTGTCGTCGATGAAGATCTTGACCTCGGAGAGCATCTTGATCGCCGAGTTCACGCGCGACCAGTCCTCGTCCTCCAGCTGGCCGGTGCGCAGGCGCCCTGCGTTGACGCGGCCCATCGAGGAGATCAGGCGGAAGGCGAGCTGCGAGGCCGACATTTCCATCGAGAACACCACGGCGGTCTTCTTGCTCTTCATGGCCGCGTACTCGGCCATGTTGAGCGCGAAGGTGGTCTTGCCCATCGCCGGACGCGCTGCGAGGATGATGAGGTCCGAGGGCTGCAGGCCCGCGGTCATCTCGTCGAAGTCGTTGAAGCCGGTCGGCAGGCCGGTGACGTTGCCCTGGTTCTCGTAGCGTTCCTGCAGCATCTGGAACGCTTCCTTCATCGCATCGCGCAGCGGCACGTAGGCCCGGCGCCCGCGCGCGCCCTGCTCGGCGATCTTGAACACCTTTTGCTCGGCGTTGGACAGCACCTCGCTGGTGGTGCGCCCCTCCGGCTGGAAGCCGTCGTTGACGATCTCGGTGCCGGCCTCGATCAACTGCCGCAGCACGGCCTTCTCGCGGACGATCTCGGCGTAGGCCTTGATGTTGGCCGCCGAGGGCGTGGTGCTGGCGAGCTCGATCAGGTAGGCGCCGCCGCCGACCTGCTCGGCCACGCCGTTGGACTCGAACCACTCGCCCAGCGTCACCGCGTCGAAGGGCTGCCCGCGGTTGGAGAGCTCGCGGATGCCGCGGTAGATCAGGCGATGGTCGCGCCGGTAGAAGTCCTCTTCCGACAGCGCGTCGCCGACGGTGTCGAGCGAGTCCGGCGCCAGCATCAGGCCGCCGAGCACCGCCTGCTCCGCCTCGATCGATTGCGGCGGAACCCGCAGGGCTTCGACCTTGGCGTCGGCGTGGAAGTCGGGACGTGCTCCGGAACGTGGGGCCATGGCGGATCGGGTCTCTCGGATGCGGCCCGCAGGCTGCGGGCCCTGCGCGAACGGGCATGCTAGCGGCGCACCGCGCCGACCCGTTGCAGACAGATCTGTGGTGAAGCTGTGGATAACCGGTGCGCAAGGTGGCGCGCGGGCGTCTCAGCCGCCGCGACGCGCCCAAACGACGACGGGCGCCCGAGGGCGCCCGTCGTGCGACAGCAGGTCGGGCGCGCTCAGGCGGCCTCGCCCTCGACGACGACCTTGACGGTGGTCTCGACGTCGGCGTGCAGGTACACCGCGACCTCGTACTCGCCGGTGCGGCGGATCGGGCCTTCGCCCATCACCACCTCGGACTTCTCCAGCGGCATGCCGGCGGCGGTGAAGGCCTCGGCGATGTCGCGCGGGCCGACCGAGCCGAACAGCTTGCCCTCGGTGGAGGCGTTGGCCGTGATGGTGACCGACGCGCCCTCGAGCTTGGCCAGACGCGCCTGGGCGCCTTCCAGCTGCTCGCGGGCCTTGGCCTCGTACTCGGCGCGGCGCGCCTCGAACTCGGCGATGTTGGCCTCGGTGGCCGGTACGGCCTTGCCCTGCGGGACCAGGAAGTTGCGGCCGTAGCCCGGACGCACGTCGACCTTGTCGCCGAGCTTGCCGAGGTTCTGCACGTTCTGCAGGAGGATCAGTTGCATGGGTGTTGCTCCGATTCGTTAGCGGCGCGCGCGAGGCGCGGCCGCAGCGCTGTGGCTGTCCGAATGACAGGAAGGCGCGCGCTGCGCGACCTCCCCCGGGACGACCGGGATCAGGCGTTGTGGTTGTCCGTGTACGGGATCAGGGCCAGGTAGCGCGCGCGCTTGACGGCGGTCGAGAGCTGGCGCTGGTACTTGGACTTGGTGCCCGTGATGCGGCTCGGGACGATCTTGCCGGTCTCGGTCAGGTACTGGCGGAGGGTGTTGAGATCCTTGTAGTCGATCTCCTTGATGCCCTCGGCGGTGAACTTGCAGAACTTGCGGCGGCGGAAGAACTTGGACATGGGTGCGATCCTCTCGATCAGGCGTTGTCGGACGACTCGGCGGACTCGCCGGCCGGGGTCTCGTCGTCGCGACGGCGACGCTCGCCGCGCTCCGGACGGTCGCCGCGATCGCCGCGCTCGTTCTTCTCGTCCTTGCTCTTCATGATGAACGACGGCTCGGTGTCGGCCTCGTCGCGCTTGATGACGATGTGGCGCAGCACCGCATCGTTGAAGCGGAACCCGTCGACCAGCTCGTCGAGGGCCTTCTGGCCGACTTCGATGTTGAGCAGGACGTAGTGGGCCTTGACCAGGTTCTCGATCGGATAGGCCAGCTGGCGGCGGCCCCAGTCCTCGAGACGGTGGATCTTGCCGCCGTCGGCCTCGATCAGCGTCTTGTAGCGCTCGATCATGGCCGGGACCTGCTCGCTCTGGTCCGGATGGACCAGGAACACGACTTCGTAGTGACGCATGGTGTTTCCTCGTGGATGTCGCCACCTGGCGGTGGCGGAACAGCCCCCCGACGGTCCGGAGGCCGGATGCGGTGGGGCAAGGTCACCCGTACGGACGTACGGGAGCCGGGCAGTATGGCAGGTGCGGTGCCGGGCGGCAATCTCGCGCCTGAGCGTCCGGAGACGGGCACCTGCCCGCTTTCGCGTCCGGTGCGGCCCGGCGCGCTGCCCATCACCCGGTTATCCCCGCATGTGGGGAAGAGGAACGGGAGGAAGCGCGACTGCCCGCTCGCCCCTCACTCCTCTTGACTCACTCCCCCCGCTACGCCCGCTCGGCGTCCGTGGTGAAGCTCTCCCCGCAGCCGCATTCGGCGGCCATGTTGGGGTTGCGGAAGACGAACTCCTCGCCCAGCCCCTTCTTCGCGAAGTCGATCTCGGTGCCGTCGACGAGCGGGAGGCTGGCGGCATCGACGTGGATGGCCACCCCGTCCTGCTCGAACACGGTGTCGTCGGGGCGGCGCTCGCGCGCCATGTCGACCACGTAGCCCCAGCCCGAGCAGCCGGTGCGCTTCACCCCGAAGCGCAGGCCGAGGGCGGAGGCGTCGGCCTCCATGAAGCGGCGGACGCGGGCGTGGGCGGTGGGCGTGAGGAGGATGCTCATGCGTATCGGTTCCGGCTGCTGCTGGGTCGCGCGGCGCGCTCGGCGGAAGCCGCTATTCTACGGCCGCGGCACGCCCGCTATCATCGTGCGTTCGCTGTCGCGTTCACGTTGTTGTCCTTCCTTCCAGATGGGGCGTCGCCCCGGGAATCGCAAGCATGTCGGTAACGAGCGTCCAAGAGGCGCTGTCGGGGCGTATCGCCGCCGGCAGCCGGGTCACGGTCCGGGGCTGGGTCCGCACCCGCCGCGACTCCAAGGCCGGGCTCTCGTTCGTCAACGTGAGCGACGGCTCCGGCTTCCACCCCATCCAGGTGGTCGCGCCGGCCGCGCTCGACAACTACGAGACCGAGGTGAAGCGCCTCACCGCCGGCTGCGCGGTGGTCGCCACCGGCACCCTCGCCCCCTCCCAGGGGCAGGGGCAGGCCTTCGAGATCCAGGCGGAGTCGGTGGAGGTCGTAGGCTGGGTCGAGGATCCCGAGACCTACCCCATCCAGCCCAAGCCGCACTCGCTGGAGTTCCTGCGCGAGGTGGCGCACCTGCGCCCGCGCACCAACCTGTTCGGTGCGGTCACCCGCATCCGCCACTGCCTGGCGCAGGCGGTGCACCGCTTCTTCCACGAGCAGGGCTTCTACTGGATCTCCACGCCGATCATCACCACCTCGGACGCCGAGGGCGCGGGGCAGATGTTCCGCGTCTCCACGCTGGACCTGGCGAACCTGCCCCGCGGCGAGGGCGGCGGCATCGACTTCTCCCGCGACTTCTTCGGCAAGGAGACCTTCCTCACCGTCTCCGGCCAGCTCAACGCGGAGGCCTACGCCCTGGCGCTGTCGAAGGTGTACACCTTCGGCCCCACCTTCCGCGCCGAGAACTCCAACACCACCCGCCACCTGGCGGAGTTCTGGATGATCGAGCCGGAGGTCGCGTTCAACGACCTCGCCGCCAACGCGAAGCTGGCCGAGGACTTCCTGAAGTACCTGTTCCGCGCCGTGCTCGAGGAGCGCCAGGACGACCTGGCCTTCATCGCCGAACGCGTGGAGAAGAACGCCATCACCCGCCTCGAGGAGTTCATCGCGGCGCCGTTCGAGCAGATCGACTACACCGACGCCATCGGCCTGCTGCAGAAGTCCGGGCACCGGTTCGAGTTCCCCGTCGAGTGGGGCCTCGACCTGCAGACCGAGCACGAGCGCTGGCTGACCGAGCAGCACGTCGGCCGGCCGGTGGTGGTCACCAACTATCCCGAGCAGATCAAGGCCTTCTACATGCGCCTGAACGACGACGGGAAGACCGTCGCCGCGATGGACGTGCTGGCGCCCGGCATCGGCGAGATCATCGGCGGCTCGCAGCGCGAGGAGCGCCTGGACATGCTCGACGCGCGCATGGCGCAGTTCGGGCTCGACCCGGAGCACTACGGCTGGTACCGCGACTTCCGCCGCTACGGCACGGTGCCGCACGCCGGCTTCGGGCTCGGCTTCGAACGCCTGGTGGTCTACGTCTGCGGCCTCAACAACATCCGCGACGCCATCGCCTACCCGCGCACGCCGGGCCACGCCACGTTCTGATGCGGCGTTCCGGCATCCGCACCCTTCCCTCCAACGGAGCCTGCCATGCGTGAGTTCATCATGCTCTCGGGCCTCGCGATCGCGATCAGCGGTGCGTTGTGCTTCCTCCTGTTCTGGCCGCTGGTCTACGTGCACCTGCGCGACCGCCAGCCCGCCGAGCGCGCGACGCTCGGCAGCGGCCCGCTGACCGGCACCGCGGTGGCCTGGTTCCTGCTCGGCCGCTTCCGGCGGATCGGCGACCGCGGGCTGAGCGGCCTCGCAGCCCCGGCCCAGGCGGGCCTCTGGGTGTCGCTGTTCGGCCTGGCGCTGGCGTTCTCGCTGTACTTCATCGGCCTGTTCTGAGGACGCCCGCATGAGCGACCAGTACCAGTGGTGGGTGGCGGCGCTGGGCCGCAACCTGGTGTGGGCCCGGCTGCGCCTGCGCGAGTCCGGCATCGCCGAGGTCTTCGACTGCGACGGCAACACGCTGACCTACGACAGCCTCGACAGCGCGCGCGCCGCCCTGCTCGACGCCGACTTCCGCGCCTTCGACGGCCTCGATGCCGACGACGCCGCGGAGATGGGCTTCTCGCCCAGC
Organism: Coralloluteibacterium thermophilum; assembly: GCF_042654365.1. Taxonomy (NCBI): domain Bacteria; kingdom Pseudomonadati; phylum Pseudomonadota; class Gammaproteobacteria; order Lysobacterales; family Lysobacteraceae; genus Coralloluteibacterium; species Coralloluteibacterium thermophilum. The sequence goes on along the minus strand of NZ_JBHSGG010000014.1, from coordinate 99,830 downwards.
GAGATCGCGCCGCCGCAGGGCGAGGACGAGGCGGCCCTGCGCGCGCAGATGGTGCAGTCGCTGGGCGGCCGCGCCTGAAGACCCCGGATCGGCCGGATGCGACCGCCATCGGCCGACGCAGGCGGCGGCCCCGGGCGCTGGTGTTCGCGCCGGCCCTCGTCACGCTGGCCCTCGTACAGCAGGTGCTGGCGATCCGTGACGCGCCGGCGAGCAGCGCCACCGCCAGCCCGTCGCGTCATTACCGGATCGAGAACGTCCCGGTGCGCAGCCTGCTCGTCCCCTTCGGCGGGCGCGCCTATCTGCGCATCACGGACTTGGGCGACGGTCGCGTCTACCGCACCCCGCTCTACCCGAGCCAGTCGCTGGACATGCGCACGCACGAGGATGCGCAGTGGATCGGCATCGCCTGGGTCGACTTCCACAAGCGCGAGAAACGGTTCGAGATGGGCGTTCCGCAATGGCGCCCACACTGGCTGAACCCCTTCATCAGCAACACGCCCTATACCGTCCGCGACAACGGCTGAGTCGCGTGCATCCGGCCACGCCTGCCCCGGCAGGCGTATGCTCGCCGCGCCCGCCGCCGCCACCTTGCCGTGCCGCATGTACCTCCCGCGCGCCTTCCACGAGACCGACCCCACCGCGCTCGACCGTCTGGTCGAGCGCGACCCGTTCGTGACCCTGGTGACGGTGGCGGACGGTGCGCCCCTGGTCAGCCACCTGCCGGTGCTCTACGCGCGCAGCGGCACCGATGTCGTCATCGACGGACACTGGGCGCGCCCGAACCCGCAGTCGGCACACGCGGGGGCGGCACTCGTGATCGTGCACGGCCCGCACGCCTACGTGTCGCCGGGCGCCTATCCGGACAAGGAGGCCGCAGCGCGCGTGCCGACCTGGAACTACGCGGTCGCGCATCTCCACGGCAGCCTCGAACGCGTCGAGGACGAGGCGTGGCTGGCCGCCCACGTCGCCGCGCTCGCCGAGCGTTTCGAGGCCTCGGTCGGCGCCGACTGGCGCTTCGAGCCGGAGCGCGCCGACCATCGCAGCCAGCTGCGCGGCATCGTCGGCTTCCGCTTCCGGGCCGAGCGCATCGAGATCAAGTTCAAGCTCAACCAGAACCATCCGCGCGCCAACCGCGCCGCGGTGGCGGACGACCTGGCGGTGCGCGCGCCCGCCGTCGCCGAGCTCATGCGCGCGCCTGTCCACGGAGTGAGCATGGATCTCGACCTCACCGGCAAGCACGCCCTGGTCTGCGGCGCCTCGCAGGGCATCGGCCGCGCCGCGGCGCACGAACTCGCCCTGCTCGGCGCCGACGTCACCCTGCTGGCGCGACGCGCCGGGGTGCTGGCGCAGGTGCGCGACGCCCTGCCGGTCGTCCACGACGCGCAGCGCCACGCCCTGATCGCGGTGGATGCCGGCGACACCGCGACGCTGCGCGCCAAGGCGGAGGCGCTGGTCGCGGGCCATCCCGTCCACGTGCTGGTCAACAACGGCGGCGGTCCCCCGCCCGGCCTGCTGCAGGACGCCGGCGAGGAGGCCCTCCTCCTCGCCTATCGCCAGCACGTCCTCGCGGCGCAGACGCTCGTCGGGGCGGTGGTCCCCGGCATGCGCCGCGCAGGCTACGGCCGCATCGTCAACATCGTCTCCACCACGGTGCGCGAGCCGATCGCCAACCTGGGCGTGTCGAACGTCACCCGCGGCGCCATGGCGAGCTGGGCCAAGACGCTCGCCAACGAGCTGGCTCCGCTCGGCATCACCGTCAACAACGTGCTCCCCGGCTCGACGGACACGCCGCGCATCGCGCAGATCGCCGCCACCCGCGCCGAGGCGCGCGGCGTGCCGGTGGAAGCGATGCGCACGGAGATGGAGGCGGAGATCCCGATGGGACGGTTCGGCCTTCCCGGCGAGATCGCTGCGGCGGTCGCCTTTCTCGCGTCGCCGGCAGCCGCCTACATCACCGGCACGAGCCTGCCGGTCGACGGCGGGCGCATCCGCGCGATCTGAGCGCCCGACATGCACCGCGTCGCCGGACGGGCGATCATCGGCGCCCCCGGCACCCTCCTCACGCCATGCCCGAAGGCCCCGAGATCCGCCGCGCCGCCGACCGCCTCGCGGAAGCGGTGGTCGGCAGACCGCTGACCGACGTGTTCTTCCAGCCGCCCGCGCTCAGGCGGCACGCGGCAGCGCTCGTCGGCGAGGAGGTGGTCTCGATCGCGCCACGCGGCAAGGCCCTGCTGACCCGCTTCTCCAACGGGCTGACGCTCTACAGCCACAACCAGCTCTACGGCGTCTGGCAGGTCGTGGCGGCGGGCGAGCGGCCGGCGACCACACGTGCGCTGCGCGTGGCGCTGGAGACCGAGGCGCATGCGATCCTGCTGTATTCCGCCTCCGACATCGCCCTGCTCGACGAGGAGGGCCTGCGCAGGCACCCCTTCCTGAGCCGCATCGGACCGGACGTGCTCGATCCCGCGCTGACCGCCGAGGCGGTCGCGGCCCGCCTCGACGGCACCCGTTTCCGTGGCCGCGGCCTGCCCGCCCTGCTGCTCGACCAGTCCTTCCTCGCCGGCATGGGCAACTACCTGCGTTCCGAAGTGCTGTTCGAGGCGCGCATCGCGCCCGCGCGACGCCCGAAGGACCTCGATCCCGCCGAGCGCCAGCGCCTCGCCCGGGCCCTCCTCGCGGTCCCGCGCCGCAGCTACCGCGCCCGCGGCATCGCACCGACCGGCGGCATGCGCGCCGACTACGTCACCGAGACCCCCGATGCCTTCGAGATGCAGGTGTTCGGCCGCGCCGGCGAGCCCTGTCCCGCCGACTGCGGCGGGACCGTGGAACGCATCGAGCTGGCGGGACGGCGGCTGTACTGGTGTCGTGGGTGCCAGAGGTGAGGAGCTTGCTGGGGCTTATCAGGGCTTGGGGCTTGGGGCTTGGGGCTTGGGGCTCCAGCATCGTTGCCGCCCCGCGCCCTCTGCCCTCTGCCCTCTGCCCCGCGCCTCTGCCCTCTGCCCCGTGCCCGTACCCTACGCCCCGTGCTCAGCGCCCAGCACCCTGCGCCCGTGCCCCGTGCCCCGCGCCCTGAGCGCCCTGAGCGCCGCACGACGACGGCACGACGTCCTCGATGCGAGAATGCGCGACCGCTTCTCCGCACGACGCCCCGGCATGACCAAGACCCTGTCCCACCTCCTCGAGAAGAACCGCGCCTGGGCCGAACGCGTGGTGGCCGAAGACCCCGGTTTCTTCGAGCGCCTGTCCGGGCAGCAGGCACCCGAGTACCTGTGGATCGGCTGCTCGGACTCGCGGGTGCCGGCGAACCAGATCATCGGCATGGCCCCGGGCGAGGTCTTCGTCCACCGCAACGTCGCCAACGTGGTGGTGCACACCGACCTCAACTGCCTGTCGGCGATCCAGTTCGCGGTCGACCTGCTCAAGGTCAAGCACATCCTCGTCGTCGGGCACTACTGCTGCAGCGGCGTCCATGCGGCCATGAACAAGACGCGCGTCGGACTCGCCGACAACTGGCTGCGCCACGTGGCCGACGTCGCCAACAAGCACGCCGAGGACCTGTCGCGCATCGAGATGGCGACCTTCCGCCACGACCGGCTGTGCGAGCTCAACGTGATCGAGCAGGTCGCCAACGTCTGCCAGACCACCGTCGTCACCGACGCGTGGGCGCGCGGCCAGGCGCTCTCGGTGCACGGCTGGGTCTACAGCCTGCACGACGGCCGCGTGCGCACGCTCAGCGAGGGCGTCACCTCGCTGGAGGAACTGCCGCGACGCTACCGCGAGGCGATCGAACGCCTGCCGCCGTTCGGGCCGGCGCTGGCCTGAGGGAGCGCACCGATGCTGATGCCGCCCATCGACCTCGCGCACTGGATCGACGCGCACCGCGACCTGCTGAAGCCGCCGGTGGGCAACAAGTGCATCGTCGACGGCGACTTCATCGTGATGGTCGTCGGCGGTCCGAACGCGCGGACCGACTACCACTACGACGAGGGCCCGGAGTTCTTCTACCAGGTCGAAGGCGAGATGACGCTGCGCGTGCAGGACGAGGGCCGCGTGCGCGACATCCCCATCCGCGCCGGCGAACTGTTCTACCTGCCGCCGAAGGTGCCGCATTCGCCGCAGCGCCCGGCCGGCGGAGTCGGCCTGGTGATCGAACGCAGGCGCCTGCCCGGCGAGCGGGACGGGCTGATGTGGTTCTGCGAACGCTGCAACCACATGCTCTTCGAGCACTATTTCCCGCTGGGAAACATCGAGACCGACTTCCCGCCGGTGTTCGAGCGCTTCTACCGCTCGCGCGAACTGCGCACCTGCGACGCCTGCGGACACCTCAATCCCGCACCCGCCAAGTACGAGGACCGCTGACCGGATGGACGACGCCACCCGCACCGAACTCGAGGCCGCCGCGTTCCGCCGCCTGCTGAAGCATCTGAACCAGGACCGGCCCGACGTGCAGAACATCGACCTGATGATCCTGGCCGGCTTCTGCCGCAACTGCCTGGCCGACTGGTACCGCGAGGCCGCCGCCGAACGCGGCATCGCCCTGGACAAGGACGCCGCGCGCGAGATCGTCTACGGCGAGCCCTTCGCGCAGTGGAAGGCCAGGCACCAGGCCCCGGCGACGCCGGAACAGCTGGCGGCGTTCGAGGCGGCGCAGCGGAAGGGGCACTAGTCCGGGTCGGGGGCCCGGGGCTGGAGGCGATGGCAGGGCCCGCTTCACTCGCCCCCTGCCCGTTTTCTCTATCCTCACCCCATGCCCCCCTCTCCGCTCCAACGGCACGACCTGCTCGCGCCGCTGCATGCGCAGATCCGTCGGCTGGTGGTCGGCGTGGTGTCCGACGTGCGCACCACGGGTATCGACTACGACGCCCCCAAGGGCGATCCGGGCCTGTTCGGGCCCGACAGTGCGACCTGGCGCATCCACGCCGACTTCCCGGCGATGATGGCCGGCGGCCTGTGCGCGCTGATGCTGCAGACCCTGCACCCGCGTGCGCTCGCCGGGGTCTGGGACCACTCCGACTTCCGCAACGACCTGCTCGGCCGCCTGCGCCGCACCACCATCTTCGTCGGCGGCACCAGCTTCGCCCCCACAGCCGAGGCCGAGGCGTTGATCGCGCGCGTGCGGCGCATCCACACCCGCGTGCAGGGCGTCACCGCGGACGGCACGCCCTACCGCGCCGACGATCCCGAGCTGCTGACCTGGGTGCACTGCACCGAGATGTGGAGCTTCCTCCAGGGCTATCGCCGCTACCGGCGGCCGGTGCCGCTGGCGATACAGGACCGCTACTACGACGAGACCGCACGGATCGCCGAAGCACTGGGTGCGGCCGACGTGCCGCGCTCGCGTGCGGCGGTGGAGGCCTACTTCGGGCGGGTCCGGCCCCAGCTCCGCTACGACGAGCGCTCGGCCACCGTGCTCGGAGTGCTCGACCGCGCCGCACTGCCGGTGATGTTCGGACACGCCATCCGCCCGGTCTTCCTCGGCGCGGGTGCCGCACTGCTGCCGGACTGGGCCTGCACCCTGCTGCGCCGTGGGCGCCTGAAGCGGATGCAGGATGCGGCGGCCGCGCGCAGCCTGGCGCTGGTGGCGCCGGCGATCCGGGGCGCGCTGCGCGAGGGCGTGGCCACGCGCAGTTGCCGCCGCATGGGCGTCTCCCCGGCCCTCCTCGACCGCTGGTAGGCGGTCAGCCAGTACCCGCGCGCCGGTACAGCGTCTCCACCGCCAGCGCCTCGGGACCGTCGGGCGGGATGTTGAACATGGCGATGCGCAGGGTGTCGATGGCGTCCTGCGCGAGCTCGATGCGCCACCCCCAGTCCGGACCCTTGACGGCGGGATAGCTGCCCAGCCCGTGGAAGCCGGGCGCCTCCCGTGCGCCCGCGCAGAGCATCAGCCCCGTGCCCGTATGGAAGTCGTCGCCCCAGGCCACCTCGAAGCGGGCGCGTTCCAGGTGCCAGCCGTAGAGCGCGATCCCCTCGTGGATCCTGCTGCCGTCGTCCGCGGCGTACTCGTGGAAGAGGAAGCGGCCGCCCAGCATCGGGCGGACGTGGCCGCGCTGGAGGAGGGTCAGGGCCGGCTCGGTCGAGGGCTCGAACCACACCCGCGTCCGGCCGACCCACTCCCCGACCATGTTCTGCAGAAGGGCGTGCCGACCGTCGGCAAGGGACTTCTGGAAAGGCGTCGCATCCATGGCCGCTCTCATCCTGTGGCGTGACGAAGACTGCGCGAATCTAGACGGAGGCCGAGCGGGGAAAATGTGACGACGGCTCAAACGCCATGGTGTATAAATGGACACCATGGACACCCCCACCGACCGCCAGCAGGCCATCCTCGACCACATCGCCCGCGTCCTGGCCGCGGAGGGGCGCCCGCCGACGCTGGCCGAGCTGGCGCAGGCCTTCGGCATCCTGCCCAATGCGGCCCGCAAGCACCTGCAGGCGCTGGAGGCCAAGGGCTGGGTCGCTCTGGCGCCGGGCAAGGCGCGCGGCATCCGCCTGCTCGCGGGCACCGCCGAGGATGCGGCCGCGGCCGCGCCGCGGCCCGCCCTGCGCCCCCTCCCTGCCGGACGCGCGCTTCCCCTCGTCGGGCGGGTCGCGGCGGGCAGCCCCATCCTCTCCGAAGGCAACATCGAGGCGCGCTTCTCGATCGACCCCGCCCTGTTCCGGCCCCGCCCCGACTTCCTGCTGCGGGTCGAGGGCGAGAGCATGACCGGCGCCGGCATCCTCGACGGAGACCTCATTGCCGTGCACCGCACGCCGGTGGCCGACAACGGCCGCATCGTGGTCGCACGCATCGAGGGCGAGATCACCGTCAAGCGCCTGGAACTGGGCGCCTCCCGCATCCGCCTGCTGTCGGAGAACCCCGCCTTCGCGCCGATCGAGATCGGCCGCGACGTCTCGGATTTCGCGATCGAAGGGCTGTATGTCGGTGCCATCCGTCGCGCCTGAGCTGTCCATGACGTCCGCCCCCGCTTCCCGCGCAAAGCGCGAGGGACGGGCGAGGAAGCGTGGAGAAACGGGGATGAGCGCCTGCACGTCCCCCTCGTTTCCCACTCCTCATGCCCCGCTTCCCGCCACAGAAGCGCCCCAACCCCAGCCCTCCCCCGCTGTCGCGGGGGAGGGAGCGGTCTGCGCCGGTACGGAACGCGGCGAAACCACTGCCGGGAGGCGCGGACAGGCAGCGTCCTCCCGGGCCCGCGCGCCCCTGCCCCTTCCCCCGCCTGCGGGGGAAGGGGGGGATGGGGGTGAGCGCGCGAAGCGCGGGAAAGCGAGGCCGAGCGGCGGCTGCACCTCCTCCTCGCTTCCCGCGCTTCATGGCTCACTCCTGGCCGGAAAAGCGCCCCCTCCCCAGCCCTCACCCGCTGTCGCGGGGGAGGGAGCGGTCCGCGCCGATACGGAACGCGGCGAAACCACTGCCGGGAGGAACGGACAGGCAGCGTCCTCCCGGGCCTGCGCGCCCCTGCCCCTTCCCCCGCCTGCGGGGGAAGGCCGGGATGGGGGTGAGCGCGCGAAGCGCGGGAAAGCGAGGCCGAGCGGCGGCAGTACCTCCTCCTCGCTTCCCGCGCCTCATGGCTCACTCCTGACCGGAAAAGCGCCCCCTCCCCAGCCCTCCCCCGCTGTCGCGGGGGAGGGAGTGGTCTGCGCCGGTACGGAGCGTGGCGATGCGACTGCCGGGAGGAACGGACAGGCAGCGTCCTCCCCGACCTGCGCGCCCCTGCCCCTTCCCCCGCCTGCGGGGGAAGGCCGGGATGGGGGTGAGCGCGCGAAGCGCGAGGCATGGGCGAGGGGGCGCGGCAGCGTTCCCCTCCCGCTTCCCGCGCTTCATGGCTCCACGCCTCGCAACGAAAGCGGTTCTTCCCACCGTTCCTCCGTTGCGCGGGGCAGGGCATCGGGCGTGGCCGCAATGCCGGCTCCCGTCTTTCTCCCCGTTCCTCGGCCCTCCTCCCTCACTCCTGCTTCCCGAGCATGAGCGCCGCCGTTTCCCTCTCCGATGCGCTCGGCGATGGACGCCTGTACCGGGCCGGGCGGCCGCTGGCCCGTACGGCCGAGGCGGTCGCCAGCGGAATAGCGGTGCTGGACCGGGCCCTGCCCTGGGGCGGCTTCCCGCGCGCCGCCCTCACCGAGCTTCTGCTGCCGGTCGGCGGCATCGGCGAGATGGGACTGCTGCTGCCGGCGTTGCGCCACATCGCCCGCCGCGAGCGCATCGCCTTCGTGGCGCCGCCCTGGATTCCCTATGCCCCGGCCCTGGCCGAGGCCGGCCTGCCTCTGGAACGCCTGACCTGGGTCGAGGCGCCGCCGCAGCGTGCCGCCTGGGCCAGCGAACAGTGCCTGCGCGCAGGCTGCTTCGGCGCGGTCCTGGGCTGGATCGGCGGCGGAGACGATCGCGTCATGCGCCGGCTGCAGGTCGCCGCGTCCGACGGCAGCGCGTTCGGCGTGGCGCTGCGCCCCCTGCGGCATGCGCGCAACCCGAGTCCCGCCGCCCTGCGCCTGGCCCTGGCCGCCCACGGCGACGCGCTCGAGATCCGGGTGCTCAAGTGCCGGGGCGCGGTCGCTCCCGCACAGCCGCTGCATGCGGTGCGCCATTGAGGCCGCCATGCTCTGGGCCTGCATCCACCTGCCCGCGCTGGCGGTCGAGGCGGCCTTCGCCGACCGCGCCGCGACCGGCCCGCGCGCGGTCTACGACCCGGCACACCGGCACCGCCGGCTGGCGGGCGTGGAGCGCGCCGCCGAGGCACTCGGCATCCATGCCGGCCTGAGCAGTGCCACTGCCCGCGCACTGGCGGCCGACATCGCCATCCGTCCGCGCGCACCCGCGGCCGAGGACGCCTGCCTCGCCACCATCGCGGCGATGGCCTACGCCTTCAGCGGCCAGGTGGCGCTCGCCCCGCCCGACGCGGTGCTGCTGGAGGTGGGCGCCAGCCTGCGCCTGTTCGGCGGCTGGACGGCCATCGACCAGGGCCTGCGCACGGGCCTGACCCGGCTCGGGCATGCGCATCGCATCGCGGTGGCGCCGACCCCGGCCGCGGCACGCGCCTTCGCGGGCGTCGGCGACGGCCGGCACGTCGGCAGCCGGGATGGGCTCCAGGCGGCGCTGCGCGCCCTGCCGCTGGAGGCCGCGGGCTTGCCTCCCGAGGCGACCGCCCTGCTCCTCCGTGCCGGCCTGCGCCGCCTGGGCGACGTGCTCGCGCTGCCGCGGGCGGACCTGCTGCGCCGGGCCGGCAGGCCGGTCGGGACGCACCTGGACCGCCTGTGCGGACGCAGCGACGACATCCGCACGCTGTACCGGCCGCCGGACCGCTTCGAGCGCGCACTGGAGTTCGAGTACGGCATCGTGTCCAGCGAAGCCCTGCTGTTCCCGCTGCGGCACCTGGCGAATGCGCTGGCTGCCTTCCTCTCGGCCCGCGACGGCGGTGTGTCGCGCTTCGTGCTGCGCTTCGTGCACGAGGGCGTGCCGGCCTCGGAACTCGCCATCGGCCTGCGCAAGCCCATGCGGGCGGCGCAGGCCCTGTTCGATGCCGCACGCGGCCGCCTGGAGCGGCATTCGCTGCCCGCACCCGCCCATGGCCTGGCCCTGGTGGCCGAGGACCTGCCCGCCTTCGTGCCCGAGGTGCGCGATCTGTTCGAGGCCGGCAGCCGCGGCGCCCTCGACCACGACGCCCTGGTCGAGCACCTGCGCGCCCGCCTCGGCGACGACAGCGTGCGCCAGCTCGAAGTCGTCGGGGACCATCGCCCCGAACGGGCGTGGCGCATCGCCGTGCCGAGGAGTGAGCGGAGAGGAGCGCGCGCAAAGGGCCAGGAACGAGTGAGGAGGAGTGAAAAAAGGAGGCCGGGCGGGAACACCGCCTCCTCGTTGCTCGCCCCTCCTGTCCCGCTTCCCGCCACGGAAGCGCCCCCTCCCCAGCCCTCCCCCGCTGTCGCGGGGGAGGGAGCGGTCCGCGCCGGTACGGAACGCGGCGAAGCGACTGCCGGGGGAGACGGACAGGCAGCGTTCTCCCCGGCCTGCGCGCCTCCGCCCCTTCCCCCGCCTGCGGGGGAAGGCCGGGATGGGGGTGAGCGCGCACAGCGCGGGGAGCGGGCGAGGCACGGGAAAACGAGGCCGAGTGGCGGCTGCACCTCCTCCTCGCTTCCCGCGCCTCATGGCTCACTCCTGGCCGGGAAAGCGCCCCCTCCCCAGCCCTCCCCCGCTGTCGCGGGGGAGGGAGCGGTCTGCGCCGGTACGGAACGCGGCGAAGCGACTGCCGGAGGGCACGGACAGGCAGCGTTCTCCCCTGCCAGCGCGCCTCCGCCCCTTCCCCCGCCTGCGGGGGAAGGCCGGGATGGGGGTGAGCGCGCGCAGCGCGGGGAGCAGGCGAGGCATGGGAAAGCGAGGCCGAGCGGCGGCAGCGCTTCCTCCTCGCTTCCCGCGCCTCATGGCTCACTCCTGGCCAGGAAAGCGCTCTCTCCCCAGCTCTCCCCCGCTGCAAAAGCGCTCCCTCCCCAGCCCTCCCCCGCTGCCGCGGGAGAGAGAGCGGTCCGCGCCGGCACGGAACGCTGCGAAGCGACTGCCGAAGGGGACGGGCAGGCATCGACCTTCCGGGACAGCGCGCCCCTGCCCCTTCCCCCGCCTGCGGGAGAAGACCGGGATGGGGGTGAGCGCGCGCAGCGCGGGGAGCGGGCGAGGAGGAGTGGAGGAACGAGGATGAGCAGTTGCGCGTCCTCCTCGTTGCTCACGCCTCATGTCTCACTTTCCACCGGAAAAGCGCCCCCTCCCCAGCCCTCCCCCGCTGTCGCGGGAGAGGGAGTGGTCTGCGCCGGTACGGAACGCTACGAAGCGACTGCCGGGAGAGACGGGCAGGCATCGACCTTCCGGGACAGCGCGTCTCTACCCCTTCCCCCGCCTGCGGGGGAAGGCCGGGATGGGGGTGAGCGCGCGCAGCGCGGGGAGCGGGCGAGGAGGAGTGGAGGAACGAGGATGAGCAGTTGCGCGTCCTCCTCGTTGCTCACGCCTCATGTCTCACTTTCCACCGGAAAAGCGCCCCCTCCCCAGCCCTCCCCCGCTGTCGCGGGAGAGGGAGTGGTCTGCGCCGGTACGGAACGCTGCGAAGCGACTGCCGGGAGAGACGGGCAGGCATTGACCTTCCGGGACAGCGCGTCTCTACCCCTTCCCCCGCCTGCGGGGGAAGGCCGGGATGGGGGTGAGCGCGCGCAGCGCGGGGAGCGGGCGAGGAGGAGTGGAGGAACGAGGATGAGCAGTTGCGCGTCCTCCTCGTTGCTCACGCCTCATGTCTCACTTTCCACCGGAAAAGCGCCCCCTCCCCAGCCCTCCCCCGCTGTCGCGGGAGAGGGAGTGGTCTGCGCCGGTACGGAACGCTGCGAAGCGACTGCCGGGAGAGACGGGCAGGCATTGACCTTCCGGGACAGCGCGTCTCTACCCCTTCCCCCGCCTGCGGGGGAAGGCCGGGATGGGGGTGAGCGCGCGCAGCGCGGGGAGCGGGCGAGGAGGAGTGGAGGAACGAGGATGAGCAGTTGCGCGTCCTCCTCGTTGCTCACGCCTCATGTCTCACTTTCCACCGGAAAAGCGCCCCCTCCCCAGCCCTCCCCCGCTGTCGCGGGAGAGGGAGTGGTCTGCGCCGGTACGGAACGCTGCGAAGCGACTGCCGGGAGAGACGGGCAGGCATTGACCTTCCGGGACAGCGCGTCTCTACCCCTTCCCCCGCCTGCGGGGGAAGGCCGGGATGGGGGTGAGCGCGCGCAGCGCGGGGAGCGGGCGAGGAGGAGTGGAGGAACGAGGATGAGCAGTTGCGCGTCCTCCTCGTTGCTCACGCCTCATGTCTCACTTTCCACCGGAAAAGCGCCCCCTCCCGCCTCGGAGGGGAGGGAGACGGGTGCTTCCCTCGTTCCTCCCTCCCCTTCACTCACTCCGCCTTCCCGCCCGCTCTGGCTGCTGCCCGCACCGGTCCCGCTGCAGGCGCGCATCGTGCGGGTGCTCGGCGGCAGCGAGCGCATCGAGAGCGGCTGGTGGGACGGACAGGCCGTGCGCCGTGACTACGTGGCGGCGGAGCTGGAGACCGGCCAGCGCGCCTGGCTGTTCCGCGAGGCGGGCGGCGAGGGCTGGATGGTGCACGGGTGGTTCGGATGAACGGCCCGCTTCCGCCCCCACCCGGCCCCGCCGCGCAGGCTCCGGGCACGCAGCCGGCACCGGAGACGTCTACCGATGCCGCGTCCCCGCCCCCGGAGGCCGGCTCCGGGTCGCGCCTGCGCCTCGTCGCGCCCACTCTCCTGCCTCCCCGCGGCACGCAGCGGCGCAGGCCGGAGCCACCGCCCTACGCGGAGCTGCACTGCCTGTCCAACTTCAGCTTCCAGCGCGGCGCGTCGCATGCCGAGGAGCTGTTCGAGCGCGCGCGCGACCTGGGCTATGCCGCCCTGGCCATCACCGACGAGTGCTCCGTCGCCGGCCTGGTGCGCGCCCTGCAGGCCAGCGAGGACGGCGGGCCGCGCCTGATCGTCGGCAGCGAGTTCATCCTCGACGACGGCCTGAAGCTGGTCCTGCTGTGCGCCGACCGCGCCGGCTACGCCCAGCTCTGCCGGCTGATCACCACGGCGCGGCGCAGCGCCGGCAAGGGCGACTACCTGCTCACCCGCGCCGACCTCGACGCGCAGTCCCTCGAGGGCCTGCTGGCGCTGTGGGTGCCCACGTTTCCCCGCGCCTTCGAGGCGCAGCAGGCCGAGGCCGAGCTGGGCTGGCTCGCCGGGCGCCTCCCCGGGCGCACCTGGATCGCACTGGAACTGCACCGCGGCCACGACGACGCCCTGCGCCTGGCCTGCCTGCGCAGGCTCGCCGCCGCGCACGGCACGCCGCTGGTGGCCGCCGGGGACGTGCACATGCATCGCCGCAGCCGCCGCCGCTTGCAGGACGTGATGACCGCCATCCGCCTGCGTCGCCCGGTGGCGGACTGCGGGCAGGCGCTGTTCCCGAACGGCGAACGCCATCTCCGCACCCGTGCCGAACTGGCCGTGCTCTACCCGCCGGAGACCCTGTCCGAAAGCCTGCGCGTGGCCGCGCTGTGCCGGTTCTCCCCGCGCGAGCTGAAGTACGCCTTCCCGCAGGAGCTGGTCCCCGAAGGGCTGACGCCGTCGCAGCACCTGCGCGCCCTGGTCGAGGCCGGTGCGCGCGGACGCTGGCCCGACGGCGTGGCCGCGACGTACCGCACGACGATCGAGAAGGAGCTCGCGCTGATCGCCGAGAAGGGCTACGAGGCCTTCTTCCTCACCGTCCACGACGTGGTCCGGTGGGCGCGCGAGCAGGGCATCCTGTGCCAGGGCCGCGGCTCGGCCGCCAATTCGCTGGTCTGCTACTGCCTCGGGATCACCTCGGTGGGGCCCGAGCGCTTCGAGATGCTGTTCGAGCGCTTCCTCTCCAGGGCACGCGACGAGGAGCCCGACATCGACGTGGACTTCGAGCACGAGCGGCGCGAGGAGGTCCTCCAGTACGTCTTCGGCAAGTACGGGCGCGAACGCGCGGCGCTCGCCGCCACCGTCATCAGCTACCGCAGCAGGAGCGCGGCCCGCGACGTGGCGCGCGCGCTGGGCTTCGGCGAGGACAGCATCGACCGTCTCGCGAACGCCTACTCGTGGGCGCACGGCGATGCGCCGATGGCGCTGCGCCTGCGCGAGGCGGGCTTCGACCCCGACAGCCGCGGGATCCGCCTGCTGCACGCCCTGGTGCGCCAGCTCGAGAAGCACCCGCGCCATCTCTCCCAGCACGTCGGCGGTTTCGTGATCTCCGGCGAGCCGCTGTGGAACCTGGTGCCGGTGGAGAACGCGGCCATGCCGGACCGCACCGTGATCCAGTGGGACAAGGACGACCTCGAGGCGCTCGGCCTGCTCAAGGTCGACTGCCTGGCGCTCGGCATGCTCACCTGCATGCGCAAGGCCTTCCAGCTCATCGAACGCCATCACGGCGAGCGCCTGGACATGGCCGGGATTCCCGAGGGCGATGCCGCCACCTACCGCATGATCCAGCGCGCCGACACCATCGGCGTGTTCCAGATCGAGTCGCGCGCGCAGATGAGCATGCTGCCGCGCCTGAAGCCCGCGACCTACTACGACCTGGTGGTGCAGGTCGCCATCGTCCGCCCTGGGCCGATCCAGGGCGACATGGTGCATCCCTACCTGCGCCGCCGCGCCGGGCTCGAACCCATCGTGTATCCCAAGCCCGAGATCCAGGGCGTCCTGCAGCGCACCCTCGGCGTGCCGCTGTTCCAGGAGCAGGTGATGCAGCTCCTGATGGTCGCCGCCGGCTTCCTGCCGGAGGAGGCCGACGGCCTGCGCCGCTCGATGGCCGCCTGGAAGCGCAACGGCGGCCTGGAGAAGTGGGAGGGGCGCATCTTCGAGGGCCTCACCCGCAACGGCTACACCCCGGACTACGCGCGCCAGATCTTCGAGCAGATCAAGGGCTTCGGCAGCTACGGCTTTCCCGAGTCGCACGCCGCGAGCTTCGCGCTGATCGCCTACATCTCGTCGTGGCTGAAGTGCCATGCGCCGGCGGCCTTCGCCTGCGCCCTGCTCAACGCACAGCCGATGGGCTTCTACGCGCCGGCGCAGCTCGTGGCCGACGCGCGCCGCCACGGCGTCGTGGTGCGGCCGCCGGACGTGACCGCCAGCGACTGGGATTCGAGCCTGGAGCCGCTACCCGCAGGACAGGCGCGGGCCGGCGGCACCGAGCGCCGCTACGGCGACACCCATGCCCTGCGCCTCGGGCTGCGCCTGATCGGCGGCATGGATGCGGCCAGCGCGCAGCGCATCGTCGCCGCGCGCGCGCAGGCGCCGTTCCGCAGCGTCGACGATCTCGTGGCGCGGGCCGCGCTGGGCGCGCGTGCGCGCGACGCGCTGGCCGACGCCGGCGCCCTGCGCATGCTGGCCGGCCACCGCCACCGGGCGCAGTGGGCCATCGCCGGCAGCGCGGCGCGGCGCGACCTGCTGCTGGGCGTCGCCACCGCCGAGGAGGCCGTCGCGCTGCGCCCGCCCACGGTCGCCGAGGACACCCATGCCGACTACGCACGGCTGGGCCTCACCCTCGGCACGCACCCGGTGCGCCTGGTCCGCGGCCAGCTCGCCGCGCGCCGGGCGCAGCGCAGCGACCGCCTGCTGCGCATGCGCCACGGCAGCCGCGTGCGGCACGCCGGACTGGTGATCCTGCGCCAGCGCCCGGACACCGCCAGCGGCATCACCTTCCTGTCGCTCGAGGACGAGGCCGGCGTGGTCAACGTGGTGGTGCGCCGCGACCTGGCCGAACGCCAGCGCGCGGAACTGCTGGGCGCGGTGCTGCTGGCGGTCGACGGCGTGCTGGAACGCCGCGAAGGCACCAGCCACCTGCTCGCGCATCGCCTCGTCGACCTGGGCAGCCTGCTTCCGCAGATCGGCCCGGTGTCGCGCGACTTCCACTAGAGCGTGTCATGCACGCTGCGGATCGCGACGCGCCGATCGGGAGGCGCCGCATACCGGCGCTGCGCGTGGCGCGCACCGACCGGAGCCCGCGCTCAGCCGTCGCGGCCCACCGACAGCCCGCTGGGATTGGCGCGGCAGTCGTCCGCCGCACGGGTGGCCGCGCCGTGCCCGCCAGCGGTCACCGGCCGGTAGCGCAGCGCCACCCGCGTGCCCTCGCCCGCCGGTTCTGCCAGGAGCAGCACGCTGTCCTGGCCGTGCTGGCGCAGGACCACGCTGTAGGCGCCGCCGCCCTCGCGCGAAAGATCGGCGGACGCACCCGGGAGCGCGTCCCAGGCGCGCTCCACGCAGCGCGCATAGGCCCGGGGCGCGGCCGTGGTCTCCAGCTGCATCGCCACCGGCTGCTGCCGCAACGCCGGCGCCGTGGTGCACCCGGCCAGCACCGCCGCAGTCGCCATCGCGATCGTCGCCCGCATGCGCGCCTCCTCAGCGCTTCCGAGAAGCGCCGAGTCTGCCACGCGGAAGCCGGAGGCCGGAAACGAAAAACCCCGGCACGCGGCCGGGGTTTTCGTCGATCTGGAGCGGGAAACGAGACTCGAACTCGCGACCCCGACCTTGGCAAGGTCGTGCTCTACCAACTGAGCTATTCCCGCATCGTATTTTCTGGAGGCCTGAGTCGGAATCGAACCGGCGTACGCGGATTTGCAGTCCGCTGCATGACCACTCTGCCATCAGGCCGTGTTGCGTGACTCTGCCCTCTAAAAACGAGACCTCGGCATGCCGAGGTCTCGTTCATGCAACTGGAGCGGGAAACGAGACTCGAACTCGCGACCCCGACCTTGGCAAGGTCGTGCTCTACCAACTGAGCTATTCCCGCGGAGCCGCAAATTATTCACATACGCCGAGGCCGCGTCAACTGTTCTCGGCACCTCCCGCGCCCGCCGCCGGATCGCTCCCCGCCCCGGCCGACGCCGCCGGGCCCGGCTGCCTACCCTCGCCGCGGAAGGCCGGCCAGGCTGCGCGGAGATAGGCCAGGCCCGACCACAGCGTGAGCGCCGCGGCGACCGCCAGCAGCCACTCGCCGATGGTGAAGATCGGCAGGCCGAAGACGTCGTCGCGGTAGACCAGGAAGACGATGGCCAGCATCTGCACCACGGTCTTCACCTTGCCCACCGTCGCCACCTTGACCTGGCGGCGCTGGCCCACCTCGGCCATCCACTCGCGCAGCGCCGAGATGGTGATCTCGCGGCCGACGATGACCGCCGACAGCAGCGCGAGCCACACCGTGGGATGCGACTGCACCACGATGAACAGCGCCACGGCCACCGCCAGCTTGTCGGCCACCGGATCCAGGAAGGCGCCGAACGCCGAGTACATGCCGTAGCGGCGGGCGATCCAGCCGTCGGCCCAGTCGGTGATCGCGCACACCGCGAAGATGAACGCGGCGAGGAAGTTCGACCACATGTACGGCAGGTAGAAGCCGATGACGAGCACCGGGATCAGCACGATCCGGAACAGGGTGAGGATGTTGGGAATCGTGAGCTTCACGCGTCGGCGTCCGTAGAGTGTTCGAGCCCGTGCAGGGCCGCGTAGATGCGCCGGGCGAGGCTGGCGTTGACGCCCTCGACCTCGGCGATCTCCTCGGCACCTGCGTTGCGGAGCCCGGTGAGCCCCCCGAAATGCTTCAACAGGTTAGCGCGTCGGCGCGGTCCGATGCCCGGAATGTCCTCGAGACGGCTCGTCTCGCGGGTCTTCTGCCGGCGCCCGCGGTGCCCGGTGATGGCGAAACGGTGCGCCTCGTCGCGGATCTGCTGGATCATCTGCAGGGCCGGCGAATCGGGGCCGGGCCGGAGCACGCGGCCGTCGTCGCGGATCAGCACCTCGTAGCCGGCGCGCCGGGCCTCGCCCTTGGCGACGCCCACGATCTCCACGCCCTCGATCCCCAGCCCGTCGAGCACCGCACGCGCCTGCGCGAGCTGGCCGGCGCCGCCGTCGATGAACAGGATGTCCGGCACCACGCCCTCGTCCTGCGCGCGCCGGAAGCGGCGCTCCAGCGCCTGGCGCATGGCCGCGTAGTCGTCGCCCCCGGTGATGCCTGCGATGTTGAAGCGCCGGTACTGGCTGCGCACCGGCCCTTCCGCGTCGAATACCACGCAGGAGGCGACCGTGGCCTCGCCCATCGTGTGGCTGATGTCGAAGCACTCCATGCGCCGCGGCATCGCCTCCAGCTCCAGCAGGCGCTGCAGGGCCTCCATGCGCATGCGCTGGGTGGCGTTGCTGGCGAGGTCGCTCGCGAGCGCGAGCTCGGCGTTCTGCCGCGCGAGGTCCAGGTAGCGCGCGCGGTCGCCGCGCACCGAGGCCTTGAGCTCGACCCGCCGCCCCGCCTGCTCGGTGAGCGCGGCCTCGATGAGCGCCTGGTCCGGGATCGCGCGGTCGAGCACGATCTCGCGCGGCGCCCGCTGCTCGCCGTAGTACTGGGCCACGAACGCCGCCAGCACCTCGTCCGGCTCGGACTCCATGCCCGACAGCTTCGGGAAGAAGCTGCGCGTGCCCTGGTTCATGCCGTTGCGGAAGGCCAGCAGCAGCACGCAGGCGCGGCCCTCGCGCATGGCGATGGCGAGCACGTCCATCTCGACCTCGACGCCGTCCACGTACTGGCGCGCGGTGATGCGGCGCACGGTGGCGAGCTGGTCGCGCAGGCGGGCGGCGGCCTCGAAGTCCAGGCGCGCGGCGGCGGCCTCCATCGCCGCGGTGAGCTCGTCGCCCAGCTCGCGCCCGCGACCTTCGAGGAACAGCTCGGCGCGGTGCACGTCCTGGGCGTAGTCCTCCTGCTCCACCAGTCCCACGCAGGGGCCGGAGCAGCGCCCGATCTGGTACTGCAGGCAGGGCCGCGAGCGGTTGCGGAAGACGCTGTCCTCGCAGTTGCGCAGGCGGAACAGGCGGTGCATGACGTTGAGCGTCTCGCGCACGGCGCCGGCGCTGGGATACGGGCCGAAGTAGCGCCCCTTCACCGCGCGCCCGCCGCGATGGAAGGCCACCCGCGGGAAGGTCTCCCGGGTCAGCAGGATGAAGGGGTAGCTCTTGTCGTCGCGCAGCATGACGTTGAAGCGCGGCTTCAACGTCTTGATCAGCTGGTTCTCCAGCAGCAGCGCCTCGCCCGGCGTGCGCGTGGCGGTGACCTCCATGCGCGCGATCTGCGCCACCATCGTCGCCGTCCGGTGGGGCAGCGCCTTGGTGAAGTAGTTGGCGACGCGCTTCTTCAGCGAAGCCGCCTTGCCGACGTAGAGCACGCTCCCGTCCGCCGCGTACATGCGGTAGACGCCCGGCGCCGTGGTGAGCTGGCGGACGAAGGCCTTGCCGTCGAAGGGGGCTGCGGGACTGGGTTCGTTCATGCTGCACGGGCGCCTGCGCGGCGCCGGTGTGGACGGCGCGCCGGCGGCGGCACCGGAAAGGCTGGGGGCATCGGGGGATTCTATCCGCCGCCCGCTGGCCGGCTCGTGAGCCGCGCGACGATGGCCTCGGCCGCGGCCTCCAGCATGTCGTGCACCGACTCGAAGCCTTCCTGTCCCCCGCTGTAGGGGTCCGGCACCTCCAGGCCCGCGTCGCCGCCCTCGGCCCAGTCGCGCAGCAGCGCCACCGTCGCCCGCGCGTCCGGCGGCGCCATCCGCCGCAGGTGGGCGAGGTTGCTGCGGTCGGCGCAGAGGATGAGGTCGAAGTCGTGGAAGTCCTCGACCCGCACCTGCCGCGCCCGCAGCGCGGACAGGTCGATGCCGCGCGCCTTCGCCACCGCCATCGTGCGGCGGTCCGGGGGCTGCCCGACGTGCCAGTCGCCGCACCCCGCGGAGTCCAGCTCGATGTGGTCGATGCCCGCCTTCGCCAGCCGCGCGCGCACCACGCCCTCGGCCAGCGGAGAGCGGCAGATGTTGCCGAGACACACGAACAGCACCCGCATCAGCGCGCCTCCTCCGCGAAGCGCGCCTCGGCGCGTGCGAGATCGTCCTCGGTGTCCACGCCGGGCGGGAACGGCACCGGGGTCGCGGCGACCGCGATCGCGTAGCCGGCCTCCAGCGCCCGCAGTTGCTCCAGCGCCTCGATGCGCTCCAGGCGCGCCGGCGGCAGCGCGGTGAAGCGGCGCAGGAAACCGACCCGGTAGGCGTAGATCCCGATGTGGCGCAGCCAACCCTGCTCCAGCGGCGACAGGCGGTCCTGGGCGAAACGGTCGCGATGCCAGGGCACCGGCGCCCGGCTGAAGTACAGCGCGTGCCCCTGCGCGCTGGCGACGACCTTGACCGCGTTCGGGTCGAACAGGGTCTCGGTGTCGTCGAAGGGCGCGGCGAGCGTCGCCATCTCGGTGCCCGCATCCAGCAGCAGGTCGGCGACGGCGCGGATGCCCTCGGGCGGCGCGAAGGGCTCGTCGCCCTGCAGGTTCACCACCACGGTGTCGTCGCTCCAGCCGAGCTGCGCCGCGCACTCGGCGAGGCGGTCGGTTCCGGAGGCGTGGTCCGGTCGGGTCATGCAGACGGTCACCGGGGCCTCGCGCAGCGCCTCGACGATACGCGCGTCGTCGGTGGCCACCACCACCTGCTCGGCGCCGGCAGCCAATGCGCGCCGCGCCACGTGCAGCACCATCGGCTCGCCGCCGATGAGGCGCAGCGGCTTCCCGGGCAGGCGCGAGGCGCCATGGCGGGCGGGAATCGCGACGATGAAGGGCTGACTCATGCGGCGGGCGTCTCCAGGTTGTCGAGGCGGGCCCCGAGCGCGTCCCAGAACGCGGCCGGCAACACCGCCGAGGCCGGCACCATCCAGTGATGCGGCTGCGCGAACGCCGCGCACTTCACGGCGTCCTTCTCGGTCATCAGCAGCGGAAGATCCTCGGGGAAGTCGAGGTCCTCCGGCACGAAGGCGTGGTGGTCGGGAAAGGCGTGCGGCACCGGGCGCAGCCCCGCCGCCTCCAGGGCCGCGAAGAAACGCCGCGGGTGGCCGATGCCCGCGACCGCGTGCACGCGCCTGCCGGAGAACTCGGCCAGCGGGCGGCGCCGGCCTCCGGCCAGCGGCACCACCTCGCCCAGGCGCAGGGCCATGGGCCACTCGCCGTCGCGCGCGGTGCCGCCGTTGACCACGCGGAAATCGCAGGCGGCGCCACGCTCCGGCGGCTCGCGCAGCGGCCCGGCCGGCAGCAGGCGCCCGTTGCCGTAGCGGCGGATGCCGTCGACCACCTCGATCTCGATGTCGCGTGCGAGCCCGTAGTGCTGCAGGCCGTCGTCGGCGACCACGATGTCGCAGCCCGCCGCCACCAGCGCCTGCCCGCCCTCGAAACGATCGGCATCCACGCGCACCGGCACGCCGGTGCGCCGCGCGATCAGCACCGGCTCGTCGCCGGCCTCGGCGGGCGTGGTCCCGGCCTGCACGGTCAGCGCCGCCTTGCCCTTGCGGCCGTAGCCGCGGGTGACCACGCCGGGATGCCAGCCGCGCGCGCGCAGCCATTCCACCAGGGCAACGGTCAGCGGCGTCTTGCCCGCCCCGCCCGCGATGAGGTTGCCGACCACGATCACCGGCACGCCCAGCCGCTGGCGGCGGATCCAGTCGTGCCGGTAGAGCCAGCGGCGCAGGGCGGTGGCCTGCGCGTACACCGCCTCCACCGTGCGCAGGCCGCGCCCGGGCGACGCGTCGCCGTACCAGATCGACTGCAGGTTGCGGCTCACCGCGCGGACGTCTCCCTGAACTGCATGCGGTGCAGATGGGCGTACATGCCGCCCTGTTCAAGCAGCGAGGCGTGCGTGCCCTGCTCCACCAGCCTGCCGCCGTCGAGCACCAGCACCTGGTCGGCGTGCTCGATGGTGCTGAGCCGATGCGCGATGACCAGGGTGGTGCGGTCTGGAATGAGCTTCTGCAGCGCGTCCTGCACCAGGCGCTCGGACTCGTTGTCGAGCGCGGCCGTGGCCTCGTCGAGGATCAGGATCGGCGCATCCTTGAGGATCGCCCGCGCGATCGCCAGACGCTGGCGCTGGCCGCCCGACAGCAGGCTGCCGTTCTCGCCGATGCGGGTCGCCATGCCCTCGGGCAGGCGCTCGATGAACTCCAGCGCGTTGGCCGCCTCCGCGGCGGCGCGGATGCGCTCGGGCGTCGCGTCGGGAGTGCCGTAGGCGATGTTGGCGGCGATGGTGTCGTCGAACAGCTTGACCTGCTGGCCGACCAGGGCGATCTGCCGGCGCAGGTCCGCCAGGCGGTACTCGCCCAGCGGCGCGCCGTCGAGCAGCACCTCGCCCATGGCCGGCTCGTAGAAGCGCGGGATCAGCCGCACGAGGGTGGACTTGCCGCTGCCCGAGCGCCCCACGATGGCGGTCACGGTGCCCGGCCGTGCGACGAAGCTGACCCGATCGAGCGCCGGCGCGAGCTGGTCGGGATAGCGCACGCTGACCTCGCGGAAGGCGAGGTCGCCGCGCGCCCGCGCCAGCGGCCGCGCGCCCTCGTCCTGCTCCTCCGGCGCATCCAGCAGCGAGAAGATCTTGTCGGCGGCGGCCACGCCGCGGCCGATCTGGCTCTGCACGGTGGTGATGCGCTTGAGCGAGGGCAGCAGGGCCATCATCGCGATCATCAGCGCCGTGAACTCGCCCGCGGTGAGGCGACCCTGCAGCGCTTCCCGCCCCGCGACCAGCAGGATGATGGCCAGCGCCACCGCGGCCAGCAGCTGCACGACCGACGAGGCGCCGGCCTTGGTCGTCTCCACCTTCACGTTGAGCGTGAGGATGCGGTTGGCCAGCTTCGAGTAGCGCGAGAGCTCCTCGTCCTGCGCGCCGTAGACCTTCACCTCCTGCTGCGCGGCGATGGTCTGCTCCGCCGCCTGGGCCAGGCTGGCGACGCCGTCCTGGATGCTGCGGTTGATCCGCCGGTAGCGCCGGCCCACGTAGTTGACGATCAGGCCGATCAGCGGCGCCACCACCAGCATGACCAGGGTGACCCGCGGGCTGTGGTAGAACATGACGCCCAGCAGCGCCAGGATCGTCAGGGTGTCGGTGATCAGCACCTTGAGCGACTCCGCGCTGGCGTGCGCCACCTGCTCGGTGTCGTAGTTGAGCCGGGAGACCAGGGCCGGCACCGCCTCCACGTCGAAATGCGCGCTGGGCAGGCGCAGGAACTTGGCGAGCATCGCCTCGCGCAGGTCGCGCACCACGCTGCGGCCCGAGCGCGACATGCCGTAGTCGGTCACGAAGGTGGCGATGCCGCGCAGCACGAAGATGCCGACCACCGCGGCCGGCAGCAGCAGGCCCACGTCCGGGTTCCGCGCGACGAAGGTCTCGTCGATCATCGGCTGCATGAGCGCGGTGAAGGCGCCCGCGGCGGCGGCCTCGATCACCATGCCCACGACCGCCACCGTCAGCAGCGGCCAGTACGTCCAGGCGACGCCGAGCAGGCGGCGGTAGATCGGCCAGGCCCTGGCCTGGATCTGTACCGTCACTCGCGCGCCTCCTGCTGCGTCGCCACCGACAGCCGCGCGAAGCCGAGCTGGCCCAGCGCATCCATGGCCATCACCACGGCCTGGTGCGGGGTCCGCCCGTCGGCGCGCAGGGTGACCGGACGCTCGCGGTCGTCGCCGGCCACCGCGACGATGGCGGCCTTGACCGCCTCGGCATCGCGCCGCAGCACTTCCTGGTCGCCGACGAAGATGCGGCCATCGGCGTCGATCATCAGCACCAGCGCCTCGCGTTGCGCGCTGTCGTCCGACAGCGAGGCCTCGGGCAACTGCACCTGCAGGGCCGAGCGCGAGGTGAAGGTGGTGGTGATCACGAAGAAGATGATCAGCACCAGGATCACGTCGATGAGCGGCACGAGGTTGAGTTCGTTCTCCTCGCGCGCGCGGGCGCGGCCGAGGTTCATCGTGCGCGGCCCGGGACGGCCGGCGCCGGCTTGGAGGCCGGCTTGGACCCCGCGCGCGCCGCGGTCGGTGCCGGGGCTGGAACGGCGGGTCGCGCCGCCGCTGCCGCTGCGGCCGCCGCGGCCGGCGGCAGCCCGGTCGAGTGCGGGTCGAGCGCGTCCACCAGCGCGATGGCCTGCTTCTCCATCTCCACCACGTAGCCGTCCACGCGGCCGCGGAAGTAGCGCTGGAACATGAGCGCCGGGATCGCCACGATCATGCCCGCCGCGGCGCAGATGAGCGCCTTGCCGATGCCGCCGGCGACCTGGTTCACGTCGCCCACGCCGTGGTCGAGGATGCCGAGGAACATGTCGATCATGCCGAGTACCGTGCCGAGCAGGCCCAGCAGCGGCCCCGCCTGGGCGATGGTGCCCAGCGCGTTGAGATAGCGCTCGAGCCGGTGCACGACGTGCCGCCCGACGTCCTCGATGCGCTCGCGGATCAGCTCGCGCGGGCGCTGGCGCATGTCGAGGCCGGCCGCCAGCACCTCGCCCAGCGGCGAGTTGTTGCGCAGGATGTCGATGTGCGCCGGGTCGAGCTGCTTGCGCGCCGCCCAGGCGCGCACCTCCTCGCCGAGCCCGGGCGGCAGCACGGCGCCGCGGCGCAGGCTCCAGAAGCGCTCGAGGACGATGGCGAGCGCCGCCACCGAGAGCAGGACCAGCGGGATCATCGGCCAGCCACCGGCCATCAGGAGTTCGAGCACGCGCGCCTCGCGGAACGTTTGGGAACGATGGCCGATAGCATAGCCCGGAGGCCTCGCCTCCCCCAGCCGCGGCCGTCGCGGTCGGGCGCGCGCGCCTACCCGCCCGGCTCGTGCCAGAACCGGCGATGGCTGCCGCGACGGCGCTCCACCTCCAGGTCGCCGGACGCCGGCATGCGGACCCGCAGCATGCCGTGCTCGGCCGTGCTGAGCAGGGTCGCGCCGCCGTCGAGATAGCGTGCGACGACCTCCGGCCGCGGCATCCCGAAGGCGTTGCGATGCCCCGCCCCGACCAGGGCAAGCTCGGGCGCCACCGCATCGACGAAGCCCTGGGTCGAGGAGTGCCGGCTTCCGTGGTGCGGGACCACCAGCACGCGCGCCGCCAGTGCGTCCGCCTGCTCGCGGACCAGGCGGCCCTCGACCGGCCGCCCGATGTCGCCCGGCAGCAGTACGACCCCGCCCTTCCCCTCCACGCGCAGGACGCAACTGCTCTCGTTGCCGAGGTAGGGGAAATGCGGCGGCGGATGCAGCATCCGGAAGTCCACGCCGTCCCGCTGCCAGCGCGCCCCGGCGCAGACGTCGGCGCCCTCGATGCCCGCCCCCTCCGGCGCCAGCAGCGTCCCGGGCGGAAACGCGCGCCGCACCGCGCCGAGGCCGCCGGCGTGGTCGCTGTCGGCATGGCTCACCACCAGCGCGTCCAGGCGCCGCACACCGAGCGCGCGCAGCGTCGGCAGCACCGCCGCCTCGCCCATGTCCAGCCCGCCCGGCCACGCCGGCCCCGCGTCCACCAGGAGCGCATGCGTGCGGGTTCGCACCAGCACCGCGAGGCCCTGGCCGACGTCGATCAGGGCCACCTCCACCTCGCCGTCGGCCAGCCGGGGCTGTGCCGGCCACAGCAGGGGCAGCATGAGCAGCGGCGCCAGCCACTTGCCGGGAATCCCCCGCGGCAACAGCAGCCAGAACGTGCCGGCGACCGCCAGCAGCAACGCGGCCACGGCCGGCTCCGGAAACCACAGCAGCGCGCCCGGCGTGGCGGCCACGCCTTCGAGCCAGGACCAGAACAGGTCCATCGCCCCCGCGGCCAGAACCAGCAGGGGCGCGCCCGCCCAGGGCC
The DNA here is from genome assembly GCF_042654365.1 of Coralloluteibacterium thermophilum. Classification (NCBI taxonomy): domain Bacteria; kingdom Pseudomonadati; phylum Pseudomonadota; class Gammaproteobacteria; order Lysobacterales; family Lysobacteraceae; genus Coralloluteibacterium; species Coralloluteibacterium thermophilum. The sequence continues at coordinate 74,690 of NZ_JBHSGG010000014.1, read as the reverse complement.
AGGCCGCGACGAGCGCGGCACCCGCCAGCGAAAGCGGGACCACCACCAGGCTCACGAGGGGGATGCCCACCAGATTCACCAGCGGGCCCGCCACCGAGGCCTGGTTGAAGAACCACACCGTCAGCGGCAGCAGGGCCAGCGTCGCCACCCCCTGGGCGCGCAGCAGATCCCGTGCCCAGCCGTGCGTGCCGCGCTCGCGCGGCAGACACCACATGAGCCATGCGACGCCCGTGAAACTCAGCCAGAAACCGGGCGCGAGCACGGCCAGCGGATCGGCGAGCAGCACGACCAGCAGGGCCAGGGTGATCGAGCGCGCGGGCCCGCTCGCGCGCCGCAGGAGCACCGCGGCCAGGGCGGCCGCGATCATCAGCACCGTGCGCACCGTCGGCAGGCCGAAGCCGGCCAGCGCCGCATAGCCGCAGGCGACGGCGAGCGCGCCCAGGGCGGCCGCCTGCGGCCGCGGCAGGCGCCGCCCCAGCGTCGGCGCCAGCCAGTACAGGACGCGCACCAGCAGCACCCCGAAGCCCGCGACCACGCCGACGTGGAAACCCGAGATGGCGATCAGATGGGTGAGCCCGGTGGCCCGCAGCACCTCCCAGTCCTGCTGGCTCAGCCCCCGGGTGTCGGCCAGCGCCAGCGCACGCACGAAACGTGCGCCCGCGCGCGGTACCGCCTGCTGGATCCGCTCGGAGAGCCGCAGCCGCAGCAGGTCGATGCCGCCTCCGCCCGTGGCCGGCTCCGCGCTCGCGGTGTCGCGGACGTAGCCGGTCGCGGCCAGACGCCGCTCCAGCGCGCGGCGTTCGAAGTCGAAACCGCCGGGATTGAGCCCGCCCCGCGGCCGCTTCAGGCGTACGGTCAGGCGCCAGCGCGCACCGGGCTCGAACGCGGGCGGCTGCCCGTACCAGCCGAGGCGCACCCGCCGCCCCACCAGTTCCTTCCCGGCATCCTCGGCGATGCCGCCATCGGCCAGGACCGCCTCGATGCGGGCATCGAAGCGCGCGCCGTTGGGGGTCCGGTCGGCGAAGCCGACGACCCGGACCTGTACGCGCAGGTCCTGCCCTTCGAGGCCGTGCGGCAGGCGCGCATCGAGCGCCCACTGCCCGTGCAGGAGCGCCCAGCCGAATCCGAACAGGAAGGCGCCTGGCCAGCGCCGCCGCCCGCGCCACCACAGCAGGAGCCCGGCCGCGGCCACGATGCCGAGCGCCCAGCCCGGCGGCAGTACGGTCGCACGCATCGCGACCGCCGTCCCGGCGAGCAATGCGAGCGCGGTGGCCGGCGCGAAGACACCGGCGCGTGCAGTGGTCATGGGGCGTCCTTCCCCGTCTGCGGCTGTTCCTTGCCGCTCCGGGCGGCGTCCGCAGCCTGCGCCATGTCACGCCCGCGCGCGTGCGAAACGACCCGCGCCGCGCCGGGGAAATGCGCGCGACGCGGGGTCGGCGCGAAGCGGCCGCTTCCCTGCGCGTACGCGCTATACCGCCTCGGGCGCGAGCTCGTGCAGGGCGCCGCGGGTGAGTTCCAGGACGCGGTCGAGGCGGCGCGCCAGCCTGCGGTCGTGGGTCACGAGCACCAGCGCCGTCCCGTGCTCGCGGTTGAGCTGGAGCATGAGGTCGAACACCGTCGCCGCGGTGCGCTCGTCCAGGTTGCCGGTGGGCTCGTCGCCGAGCACGCAGGCCGGGCGGTTGACCAGGGCGCGCGCGACCGCCGCACGTTGGCGTTCGCCGCCGGAGAGTTCGCCCGGCTTGTGGTCGAGGCGCGCGCCGAGGCCCACCTCCTCCAGCAGGGCGCGCGCCGCGCCTGCCGCCTCGTCCACCGAGGCGCCGGCGATCAGGCGCGGAAGCATCACGTTCTCCAGCGCGGTGAACTCGGGCAGCAGATGGTGGAACTGGTAGACGAAGCCCAGCGCGCGGTTGCGCAGCGCACCGCGCGCGGCGTCCGAGAGCGCCGACATGCGCTGCCCGGCGACGTAGACCTCGCCCGCGGACGGGGTGTCGAGCCCGCCCAGCAGGTGCAGCAGCGTGCTCTTGCCGGCACCGGAGGCGCCCACGATGGCGACCGTCTCGCCGGGGCGCACCTGCAGGTCCAGGCGGTCGAACACCGGCGTGCGCATCCGGCCCTCGACGTAGATCTTGCCGAGGCCCTCCGCGCGCAGCGCGTCCGGGGCGGTTTCTGTTTCGATGGCGGACATGGGCTCGGGCCTCACTCGTAGCGCAGCGCGCTGGCCGGATCGGTGCGCGAGGCGCGCCAGGCGGGATAGATGGTGGCCAGCAGGCACATGACGAAGGCGATGCCGCCGATGGTGGCCACCTCGCCCCAGTCCAGCACCGTGGGCACCCCGGTGATGTAGTACACGTCGGCGGGCATGACCTCGATGCCGAAGCTGGTCTCGACGAGATGCACGATGCGGCTCAGGTTGCTGGTGAGCAGGACGCCGCCCACGATGCCCAGGGCCACGCCGAACACGCCGATCAGCATGCCCTGCACCATGAAGATGCGCAGCACCGTGCCGGGCGTCATGCCCAGGGTGCGCATGATCGCGATGTCCGGCTGCTTGTCGGTGACCAGCATCACCAGCGACGAGACCAGGTTGAACGCGGCCACGCCGACGATCAGCGAGAGGATGATGAACATCACCGTCTTCTCGAGCCGGAACGCGCGGAACATGTTGGCGTGGTCGCGCGTCCAGTCGCTGACCGAATAGATGCCCGGCAACTGGTCGGCCAGGTCGCGCGCCACCCGCCAGGCGCCGAAGATGTCGTCCAGCTTCAGGCGCACGCCGGTGACGTCGTTGCCCATCCGCGCCAGGCGCTGCGCGCTGTCGAGGCTGATCAGCGCCATGCTGCGGTCGTACTCCTGCATGCCGATCTCGAAGATCCCGACCACCTCGAAGGCGCGCGAGCGCTCGACGAAGCCGACCGGCGTGGCGCTGCCCTGCGGGATCATCACCCGCACGCTGTCGCCCACGTCGACGTTGAGCCACAGGGCCAGCTCACGGCCGAGGACGATGCGGAACGGGGCACCGTCGAGATCCGCGAGCGAGCCGGCGCGCATCTTCTCCCCCACCACCGACACCTCGGGCTCGCGCGCAGGGTCGATGCCGCGGATCATCGCGCCCTCCGCGCGGCGGCCGCTGATCAGGCCGGTCAGGTCGACATAGGGCGCGGCGCCCTGGACGCGCGGGTCGCGGTGCGCGATCTCGATGGCGCGCCCCCAGTCCTGCATGGCGTTCCCGCCGCCGCTGATGGTGGCGTGCGCGACCATGCTCAGCAGGCGGTCGCGGAACTCCTGGGTGAAGCCGCTCATCACCGAGATGGTGGTGATCAGCGCGATCACCCCGACCGCGATGCCCAGCACCGAGACCGCGGAAATGAAGGAGATGAACCCTGTGCGGCGCTTGGCGCGCGTGTAGCGCAGCCCGATGTTGAGCGAGAGCGGTCGGAACATGCGGGGGATGGGCCTCGGAAGCGGCCGCGCAGCATGCCCGCGCGGCGGTGGCCGGCAAGTCTACCCGCTCGCTTCCACGGCAGGCGCAGCCGCGCGCACGCCCGATCAGCCGCCGATCAGCGGCAGCACCGACGGCTCCGGAGGACGCGCCGCCGCCGCGATGCGCAGCGCACGCCGCTGCGCGGCGTCGAGGGTGTCGGGCCACCACACCAGGCGCTCGATGCGCGCGTCGCGTCGCAGCGCGACCACCGCCAGGCGCCCGCGGAAACGCACCTCGACCACCTCGCAGCGCACCTCGACGCCCCGCTCCAGCAGCAGCGCATGTCCTTCGCCCGCCGCCCAGACCAGCAGGCGGCGCGGCCGCCGCGCCTCACGGCGGACCTGCAGGCAGACGCCCGCCGCGACCGCGACGGACAGCGCCGCAGCGGCGGCCGTCGGCACCTGCGCGAACCAGGGCGCCGCCGCGGCAGCCGTGCCGAGCGCGACGAGCAGCCCGGCCAGCAGCCGCGAGGGCCGCCACTCAATCCGTGCGGGCGGCGATGTCGGCGACGAGGCGCGCGAGTGCATCGTCATCGGGGCGCTCCTTGCCCATGAACCAGCGCCACAGCCGGTCGTCCTCGGTCTCGAGCAGGCGCTCGAAGTCCGCGCGGCGCGCCGCGTCGGCGCCCGCCCAGGCCTGGTCCAGCCAGCGTTCGAGCAGGCGGTCGAGCTCGCGCATGCCGCGCCGGCACCGCCAGCGCAGCCGCTTGAGCGTGAGGTCGGAAGTCTCGGTCATCGGTAGAAGCGTAGCGCGAGAACGGCCCACAAGGCCCACAGCGTCCATGCTCCGGCCTGGTAGGCGAGGAAGCGCGGGACGACGCGGTTGACGGTGCAGTGGATCGCGCTGTGCAGCACGCGGGTGGCGACGAACAGCCAGGCGAGGACGAGCACCGTGCGGTCGCCCTGCCCCGCCAGCGCAGCCAGCCCGAGCGCCGCGTAGAACAGCACCGGCAGCTCGAGCAGGTTGCGGAAGTTGTCGGAGGCGCGGGTGTCGGCGAGGTGGGCCGCCGCCCCGGCGGACGAGGCCACCGCCTGCGGCGGAATCCGCAGGCGGCGCATGGCCGACAGCCGCACGGCGTAGAGGCGCAGCCAGACCAGGAAGGTCAGGCCGGCCATCACGAAGACGGGAGCGGCCAGGGCCGCGATGCCCTCGGACATCGCGGCCGGGTCAGACCCGGCGCTGCAGCATGAGCTTCTTGATCTCGGAGATCGCCTTGGCCGGATTCAGGCCCTTCGGGCAGGTCCGCGCGCAGTTCATGATGGTGTGGCAGCGGTAGAGCTTGAAGGGATCCTCCAGCTCGTCCAGGCGCTGGCCGGTGTCCTCGTCGCGCGAGTCGGCGATCCAGCGATAGGCCTGCAGCAGGATCGCCGGGCCGAGGTAGCGCTCGCCGTTCCACCAGTAGCTCGGGCAGGACGTGCTGCAGCAGGCGCACAGGATGCACTCGTACAGGCCGTCCAGCTTGGCGCGGTCCTCCTTCGACTGCAGGCGCTCGCCGCTGGCTGGCGTCGCGCTCTGTGTGCGCAGCCAGGGCTTGATCGAGGCGTACTGCGCGAAGAAGTGGGTCAGGTCCGGCACCAGGTCCTTGATCACTTCCATGTGCGGAAGCGGGTAGATCGGCACTTCGGACTTGCTGCAGTCCTCGATCGCACGGGTGCAGGCCAGCGTGTTCACGCCGTCGATGTTCATCGCGCAGGAGCCGCAGATGCCCTCGCGGCAGGACCTGCGGAACGCGAGCGTCGGGTCGATCTCGTTCTTGATCTTGAGCAGCGCGTCCAGAACCATCGGCCCGCAGGCCGCGGTGTCGACCTCGTAGGTGTCCACGCGCGGGTTCTGGCCGTCCTCCGGATTCCACCGGTAGACCTTGAAGACGCGCGGCTTCTTCGCGCCCGGCGAGGCGAAGTGCTTGCCCTTGCCGATGCGGGAATTCTTGGGAAGGCTGAACTCTGCCATGGCTGTTCTCGTTGGCTCAGGCCGACCGCTGGGCGGTCGAGGCGCGCGTCGCGCGCAGGGTCGTGAGGAGGGTGCGGGCCTGCATCCGGATCAGTAGACGCGGGCCTTCGGCGGCACCGGATCGACCTCGCCGGTGAGCGTGGTCATGTGCACCGGACGGTAGTCGATGCGGGTGTTGCCCTTGGCGTCGATCGCGCAGATGGTGTGCTTGTGCCAGTTGACGTCGTCGCGGTCCTTGAAGTCCTCGCGCGCGTGCGCGCCGCGCGACTCCTTGCGGTTCTCCGCCGAGACCATGGTGACCACCGCCTGGGACAGCAGGTTCTGCAGCTCCAGGGTCTCGATCAGGTCCGTGTTGAAGACCAGCGAGCGGTCGGTGACGCCGACGTCCTCGAACGAGGCGTGCGCCTCGCGGATGCGCTTGACGCCCTGCTCCAGGGTCTCCTGGGTGCGGAACACCGCGGCGTCCTCCTGCATGATCTTCTGCATGTTGGCGCGGATCTGCGCCGTCGGCAGCGACCCCTTGGCGTAGCGCAGGCGGTCGAGGTTCGCCAGGGCCGCGTCGCAGGCGTCGGCGGGCAGGCTCCTGTGCGGCTGGCCGCTCTTGATCGTCTCGGCGCAGCGGTTGGCGACCGCACGGCCGAACACCACGAGGTCCAGCAGGGAGTTCGAGCCGAGGCGGTTGGCGCCGTGGACCGAGACGCACGCGGCCTCGCCGATGGCATAGAGCCCCGGCACCACCGCGTCGGGGTCGCCGTTGCGCAGCTGCACCACCTCGCCGTGGTAGTTGGTCGGAATGCCGCCCATGTTGTAGTGCACGGTCGGGATGACCGGGATCGGCTCCTTCTCCACGTCGACGCCGGCGAAGATGCGGGCGGATTCCGCGATGCCCGGCAGCTTCTCGTGGATGTCCTTCGGATCGAGGTGGGTCAGGTCGAGGTGGATGTGGTCGCCGTGCTCGCCGACGCCGCGGCCCTCGCGGATCTCGATGGTCATGGAGCGCGAGACGACGTCGCGCGAGGCGAGGTCCTTGGCGTTGGGCGCGTAGCGCTCCATGAAGCGCTCGCCCTTGCTGTTGCGCAGGATGCCGCCCTCGCCCCGCACGCCCTCGGTGATGAGGCAGCCCGCGCCGTAGATGCCGGTCGGGTGGAACTGCACGAACTCCATGTCCTGCATCGCCAGGCCCGCGCGCAGCGCCATGCCGCCGCCGTCGCCGGTGCAGGTGTGGGCCGAGGTCGCCGAGAAGTAGGCGCGACCGTAGCCGCCGGTCGCAAGCACGGTGCCGTGGGCGCGGAACAGGTGCAGCGTGCCCTGGGTCATGTCGAGCGCGAGCACGCCGCGGCAGGCGCCCTCGTCGTCCATGATCAGGTCGAGCGCGAAGTACTCGACGAAGAACTTGGCGTCGTGCGCGAGGGACTGCTGGTAGAGCGTGTGCAGGATCGCGTGGCCGGTGCGGTCGGCCGCGGCGCAGGTGCGCTGCGCGGTGCCCTTGCCGTAGTGCGTGGTCATGCCGCCGAACGGACGCTGGTAGATCTTGCCGTCCTCGGTGCGCGAGAAGGGCACGCCCTGGTGCTCGAGCTCGATGATCGCCGGGATCGCCTCGCGGCACATGTACTCGATGGCGTCCTGGTCGCCCAGCCAGTCCGAGCCCTTGATGGTGTCGTAGAAATGGAAGCGCCAGTCGTCCTCGCCCATGTTGCCGAGCGCGGCCGAGATGCCGCCCTGCGCCGCCACCGTGTGCGAGCGGGTCGGGAACACCTTGGTGATGCACGCGGTCTTCAGGCCCTTCTGGGCCAGGCCGAACGTGGCGCGCAGTCCTGCGCCGCCGGCACCGACCACCAGCATGTCGTACTTGTGTTCGGTGATGGGATAAGCGGTCTTGGTCATGGTGAGGCCTTGGGGCCCGCGGGGCGGGCGCGGCGCCCGGCGGTCGCGCGGGCGCGGGTGGAAACGGAATCCGCGGCGGGCGCGAGGCGCGCCCCGGGAATCATGCGGTGAACACCATCCGGCCGATCGCCAGCACGCAGGCGAGCGTGGCCAGGACGCACAGGAAGTTGATCAGCAACTGGGCGACGAGCTCCAGCCAGCGCGTGTGCACGTAGTCCTCGACGACCACCTGGAGACCGAGCTTGGTGTGCCAGAACAGCGCGACCACGAAGGCCAGCATCAGGGTGCCGTGCAGCGGCTGGCCCAGGGTCGCCCGGGCGGTGGCCTCGTCGGCGCCGGCGAGGCTCACCAGCAGCCAGACGAACCACGGGGTCAGCAGGGTCAGCGCCACGGAGGTCACGCGCTGGATCCACCAGTGGCCCACGCCCTCCTTCGCCGAACCCAGGCCGCGCGCGCGGCCGAGCGGATCGCGCAGGGTGCGCGCTTCGGGATTGATGTTCATGCCAGGCCTCCCGTCATCCACACCGCGATCCAGATGCCGGCGGTGGTCGCCACCGTCAGCGCCCAGGTGATCCAGCCGGTCGCGTAGACCTGCGGGATGTCCATCCAGATGCCGGCGTCCCACGCGAGGTGGCGCAGGCCGTTGAAGAGGTGGTAGGTCAGGCAGAGCGTGAAGCCGAACAGCGCCACGAGCCCGACGATGGAGCCGGAGAAGGCGGCCAGCGGCGCGTACGGGACGAAGCCGGCGGCGGCGAGCAGCCACCACACCACCCAGGCCGCGCCGACGACGAGGGCGATGCCCGTGGCGCGGTTGAGGATGGACATGACCATCGTGATCTGCCAGCGGTAGATCTGCAGATGCGGGGAAAGTGGACGCTGGATATTCGCCATGGGCGGTCTGGCTATGGCTCGGAGAAAGGGAGAGGCGGAAGCGATGGTGCTGCGGAACAAGCGACGGGGCCGTGTCGGTCAGAAGTCGACGCAGCGGCCGTTCTTCTCCCAGTCGCCGTAGCGCGTGGGATCCGGGCCGCCCCGACCGCCGATCTCGACCGGCGCCGCCTTCTCGCGCTCGGTTCCGCCGACGTCGTCGCCCTGGTTCTCCGGCGCGTCGCCTGCGGGGTTTGGCGTTTCGCTTATCATTCGCAACAAGATGAACAGAACCTTTGAATGTTAGTTCGCGCTGGTCATGCCTTTCAACCCGAATGAGGCCGTCCCGGCCGCTGGCGCCCTGCCCTTCGACGTCCTGACGATCGCCGGCGCCGACGCGGTCCCCTTCGCGCAGGCGCAGTTCACCAGCGACGTCGCGGCGCTGCGCGACGGCCACTGGCACTGGAGCGCCTGGCTCACGCCCAAGGGCCGCGTGATCGCTCTGTTCGCGCTGCTGCGCATCGACGCCACGACGATCCGCCTGCTGCTCCCCGACCATCCGGCCGGGGCGCTGCGCGAGCGCCTGCAGCGCTTCGTGTTCCGCAGCAAGGTCCGGCTCGAGGTCGGCACCGACCTTGTCGTCGAGGGCCGCGTCGGCGGCGATTTCCCGACCGCCGACGGGCGCAGCGCGATCGCCGCGGCGGACGACGGCGACTGGCTCGACCTCGGCGGCGACGGATTCGCGCGCGGGCTGCGCATCGGGGCCGGCGCCCGCACCGGAGCGGACCCGGCCTTCGTCGCGGCCTGGCAGCGTGCGGACATCGCCCACGGGCTGCCGCGCCTGGGGCCGGACCAGTCCGAGAGCTGGACGCCGCAGATGCTCGGCCTGGACCGCCTGCAGGCGGTGAGCCTCAGGAAGGGCTGCTATCCCGGCCAGGAGATCGTGTCGCGCACGCACTACCTGGGCCAGGCCAAGCGTGGCCCCGTGCGGCTGCAGGTCGAGGACGGCGTGCCCGGAGCCGAGGTGCTGGCGGAGGACGCGGCCGTGGGCCAGCTCGTGAGCGTGGCCGGCGACGAGGCGCTGGCGGTGGTCGCGCTGGACCACGCCGCGGCGGCCCTGCGGTGCGGTGGCCGCCCCTGCGCCGCCCTGCCCTTCCTGCCCGGCCTGGCGCGCTGACACCGGCCGGGAGGCGGCGCTACCATCCCGGACGCCCGTCGAGGGCGCTTCGGGGAGCCGCCATGGAATCGCCGTACGCGCACCGCTTCGCCTCGCTCCTGCTGCTGGGCCTGCTGGCATCCGCCGGCGCCCGGGCGGAGACCTACACGATCGCCGTCGAGCCCAGCTATCCCGAGGAACAGGCCGCCGAGGTCTACCGGCCTCTCCTCGACTACCTCGATCGCACCACCGGCCATCGCTTCAGCCTCCGGACCTGGCCCAACTACCACGTCTACTGGCGCGACCTGCGCGCGGGCGACGCGGCCGATTTCGCCTTCGAGGAGGCGCACCTGGCCGACTACCGCATCCAGCACCACGGCTTCGTCCCCCTGGTCCGTGCGGCCGGCCCCGGCGGCTATTCGCTGGTGGCCGCGCCGGGACGCAGCGGCGGTCTGCAGGGCCTGCACGGCGCGCGCGTGGTCGGCATGCCCTCGCCCAGCCTGGGCTACGTGCTGCTGAGCGGCCTCTACCGCAACCCGGTCGCGCAGCCGGACATCCAGTCGCTGGCGACCACGTGGCGCGAGGGGATCGAAATGGTGTTCGCCGGCGAGGCGGAGGCGGCCATGGTCCCCACCCGGGTCGCGCAGGAGTATCCCAACCTCGTCGTGATCCATCGCAGCCGCGACCATCCGGGCGCGGCCTTCTCCGCCGCGCCCGGGGTTCCGGAATCGGTGCGGGTCGCGGTGTCGGACGCCCTGCTGGTCCTGCAGGACGACGCCGCCGACCACGCCGCGCTGGCGGAGCTGGGCATCGTCGGGTTCGATCCCGCCGCCGCGGCCGACTACAGCGGGGCAGCGGCACTGCTTTCGGGCGTGTTCGGCTACCGGCCGCCACCCGCCGCCGCGCCGCCGCGGTCGGCCGGGGCGGCCCGCTGACGCAGGACTGCGACGCCTGCCGATGTCGCCTCCGGTTCCGGCTGCTACTCTCCGCTGCCACGGGAAGACGCGCCCGCCGCGCGCCCGGAGGACGCGGCGTCGCCCTCGTCTCTCGTGGCGCCAGAATCCACATCAACGGAGTCCGCATGGATAAGTCACTCGGCATGTTGAGCGCACTCGGCCTGCTGCTGCTCGCCGGCTGCGCGACGCAGCGCAGGGAACTTCCACCCGAACCCGCCCCGCCGCCCCCGCAGGCACAGGTCAGCAGCGTCCGCCTCTCCGCCGACGCGCTGTTTCCGTTCGGACGCGCCGACATCTCCAATGCGGGCCACGGCGAGGGCTCGCTCGGGCAGCTCGCGGAGCGCCTCAGCGGCGCGCAGCGCATCGAGTCGGTCCAGGTGATCGGCTACACCGACCGCATCGGCTCGGACAGCTACAACCAGGAACTGTCGCGCCAGCGCGCCGAGGCCGTGCGCGCCTTCCTGGTCGAGCGCGGCGTTCCCCCGAACGTGATCCGGGCCGAGGGCCGCGGCAAGGCCGACCCGATCGCCGACTGCCCCGACCTGCGCGGTGCGCCCCTGGTGGACTGCCTGGCGCCCAACCGCCGCGTCGAGATCAACATCGTCGCGGTCGAGTAGGCCCGGTCGCCAGCAGCCCGGAACAGGAACGGCGCCCAACGGCGCCGTTCCCGCATCCGCGGCGTCGACGCGCTGCCGGTCAGCGCCGCGCCTTCCAGGCCTCGCGCGACTGCCCCCAGATCTCGCAGTCGATCTCGTGCGGCGGAGGCAGCCGCCCGTTGCGCAGCCACGCGGAGCCCAGCCTCCGCGCCACGCCCTTGGACGGGTGGTTGTCGGGCGCGATGGTGTGGATGACCTCGGTCCAGCCGAGGACGTCGAAGCACCAGTCGATGGCGGCGGTGGCCGCCTCCGTGGCGTAGCCCTTGCCGCCTGCGGCGCCGACGATGCTCCAGCCCACTTCCGTCCCCGGCCAGCCTTCCGGGCACTAGGGGCCGACGCGGCCGACCCACGTCCCGGTTGCCTTCTCGATCACCGAGAACATGGCGAAGCCCTGCAACTGCCACGCACCAGCCATGGCGATGAGGGCGCGCCAGGCTTCCGGCCGCGACTTGGCGCCGCCGAGGTGGGTCATGCGCTCCGGATCGGCCATGAAGGCCGCCCAGGACTCGAAGTCCTCGAGCGCGGTGGGGCGCAGGATCAGGCGCGGGGTTTCGAGCGTGGGACCGGGAGCGATGCGCATGGCGGGCTAGAACGCGTTGATGCCGGTGACCTCGCGCCCGATCACCAGCTGGTGCACCGTCTCGGTGCCTTCGTAGGTGATGACGGATTCGAGGTTGAGGCCGTGGCGGATGGCGGCGTGCTCGGTGGTGATCCCGGCGCCGCCGAGGAGGTCGCGGCAGTCGCGCGCGATGTCGATGGCCATGCGGCAGTTGTTCCACTTCGCCAGCGAGACCTGGGCAGGCTGCATGGCCCCCGCGTCCTTGAGCCGTCCGAGCCGCAGCGACAGCAGCTGCGCCAGGGTGATGCGGCGCGCCATCTCCGCCAGGCGGATCTGCGCGGCCTGGGTCGCAGCCAGCGGCCGCCCGAACAGCATGCGTTCGCCGGCATAGGCCAGCGCTTCGCGGTAGCAGGCGATGGCGGCGCCGATCGGGCCCCAGGTGATGCCGTAGCGGGCCTGCGTCAGGCAGCCGAGCGGCCCCTTGAGGCCCTGCGCGCCGGGCAGCCGCGCGGCCTCGGGCACGCGCACGCCATCGAGGAACAGGGCGGAGGTGACCGAGGCGCGCAGGCTCATCTTGCGGTGGATCTCCTGCGCGCCGAAGCCGGGCGTGTCGGTGGGCACGACGAAGCCCTGCACGCCTTCCTCGGTCTGCGCCCAGACGATGGCGACGTGCGCGAGGTTGCCGTTGGTGATCCACATCTTGGCGCCGTCGATCACCCAGTCGCCGCCGTCGCGGCGCGCGCGGGTCTTCATGCTGGCCGGATCGGAGCCGCCGTGCGCCTCCGTGAGGCCGAAACAGCCGATGACCTCGCCCTTCGCCATGCGCGGCAACCACGCGCGACGCTGCTCTTCGCTGCCGTAGGCGAAGATCGGATACATGCAGAGCGAACTCTGGACCGAGACGAAGCTGCGCAGGCCGGAATCGCCCCGCTCCAGCTCCTGGCAGATCAGCCCGTAGGCGACGCTGTTGAGCCCGGCGCCGCCGTACTCCTCGGGAAGCGTCGCCCCCAGCAGGCCCAGCCCTGCGATCTCGGGGACGAGCTCGTGCGGGAAGCGCGCCTGGTCGAAGCAGTCGCCGATGATCGGCAGCACGCGCTCGTCGGTGAAACGGGCGACGCTCTCCTGGACCGCCCGCTCCTCCTCGCTCAGCTCGGAACGGATGTCGTAGAGGTCGGCGGGATCGAGGGCCATGCAGGCTCCGTGCGGCGGCGGGGTCGCCGGATTCTAGTGGCGCGCCGCAGCGGCTGGCACGGCGGCATGCACAAAAAAAGGAAGGCCGGTCGATCGACCGGCCTTCCTGCGCGCATCCGGCGGCGGCTTACTGCCGACTGACGGTCGACGCGCCCTCCGCGTGGGTGACGACGACGCCGTCGACCACCGGCAGCGCGGCGCCGGGATCGCGGTCCATGCGCACGGTGCGCAGGTCGCCGTCCCAGCGGTAGGTGACGTCGTAGCCCACCAGCTGCTCGCGGGTCGAGGTGTCGGTCACCGTGCGGCAGGAGGTCTGCACCGTCTGGGTGACGTTGTTCTGCTGCATGTTCTCCTGGACCTTGCGGCCCGCGAAGGCGCCGCCCACCGCGCCGGCGGCCGTGGCGATCTTGCGCCCGCTGCCGCCGCCGATCTGGTTGCCGACGAGGCCGCCGACCACCGCTCCGGCGACCGTGCCGCCCACGCGGTTCGGGTCGCGCACCGGCTGGCGCTGCGAGACCACACGGTCCTCGCAGACCTCGCGCGGGGTCTCGATGACCTCGGTCTCGTGCACGGGCTCGACCCGTACCACCTCGGCGAACTGCGGGCCGCGGTCGCCGAACTGGTAGGCGGCCACGGCGGCGCCGCCGAGCAGCAGTGCCGCGACGCCTCCGATCAGAATCTTGTTGTCCATGGTCCTGCTCCTCGTGTGTGGGTGGTCACGGCCCGGATTCGAGCACCGCGAAACTGAACAGGCACCCGCCCGGGCTGTCCGGGGGTGAGCGGATGATGAACGTGAAGCCCGCGTGAGACCAGGAACCCGTCCGGCAGAACGCCCACCGGACGGCACTGCCGCGGCGCCGTCCGCACGGGCACCCGCCGGGATGGGATCATCCACGGCGCGCGCGACGACGGCCGTCCGCCGCTCCCGCAGCGCGTTCCCGCGACCGGCCCGCGAGCCTCCGCCATGCCTCCCGACCTGATCGACACCCACAGCCACCTCGACGTGGACGCCTTCGACGCCGATCGCGACGCGGTCCTCGCCGCCGCCCGGGCCGCCGGGGTCCGCCGCCACGTGGTCTGCGCCACCCACGCCGCCGCGTGGCCGCGCCTGCGCGCGGTCTGCGACCGGCATCCCGGGCTGTATCCGGCCTACGGCCTGCACCCCATGTACCTCGAGCACCACCGGCCGGAGCACCTGGACGCGCTGGCCGACCGGCTGGCGCGCGAGCGCCCCGTCGCCCTCGGCGAATGCGGGCTCGACCATTACGTCGAGACGCTCGACCGCGACGCGCAACTGCGCTGCTTCGACGCGCAGCTCGAACTGGCGCGGGCGAACGACCTGCCCGTCGTCGTCCACGCGCGCCGCGCGGTGGAAAGCGTCATCCAGCGCATCCGACGCATCGGCGGCCTGCGCGGCGTGGTCCACAGCTATGCAGGAAGCCCCGAGCAGGCCCGACAGCTGTTCGACCTGGGCTTCCTGATCGGCATCGGCGGCCCCGTCACCTATCCCCGCGCGCAACGCCTGCGCAGGCTGGTGGCGGACATGCCGCTGGACTTCCTGCTGCTGGAGACCGACGCGCCCGATCAGCCGGACGCGGACTGGCGTGGCCGTCGCAACGTGCCGGCGCGACTGGAGACCGTCCTGCACTGCGTCGCCGCGCTCCGCCGGGAAGCCCCCGAGGCGGTCGCGGCGGCCACGACGGCGAACGCAGTCAGGCTGTTCGCGCTTCCGCCGGCGCCGGCCTGAGCAGCAGGGCGAGGGTGCGCGCGACGGCCGCGAAGGCAAAGGCGCCGGTGACGTGGGTCGCCGCGCCCAGTCCGCCGCCGCAGTCGAGGCCGAGCGCGCTGTCGGGCGCGTTCGTCGGCCGCACGCCGCAGACGCTGCCGTCCGGCTGCGGGTAGCGCACGTTCTCGAGCGAATAGATGGCGGTCGCGCCGAAGAAGCGGTCGGGGTTGCGCGGGAAGCCGTGCGCCGCCCGCAGGCGCTTGCGCACCAGCGCCAGCATGGCGTCGTGTTCGGTCCGGCTGAGATCGCGGGCGCGCACCAGGGTCGGGTCGGTGCGTCCGCCGGCGGAACCGACCACCACCAGCGGCTGCTTGCGGCGGCGGCACCACGCGACGGTCGCGACCTTGACCCGCAGGCTGTCGCAGGCGTCGATGACCACGCCGAACCCCGGCCCCAGCAGGGCGTCGAGGCTCTCGACGGTCAGGAAGCGCTGCACCGCCTCGACCCGGATGGCCGGGTTGATCGCGCGGCAGCGCTCGGCCAGCACCTCGGCCTTGCCGCGCCCGTACTGTCCGTCCAGGGCATGCAGCTGCCGGTTGGTGTTGGACAGGCACACGTCGTCGGCGTCGATCAGGGTGAGCGCGCCGACGCCGCTGCGCGCCAGCGCCTCCACCGCCCACGATCCCACGCCGCCCAGGCCGACGATGCAGACCGAGGCCCCGGCCAGACGTTCGACGCTGCCGCGGCCGTACAGGCGGTCGATGCCGGCGAAGCGCTCGGCGCGAAGCTGTGCTGCATCCATCCGGACATTGTAGCCGTGCTAGGGTTCCGCCCCGCCGCCTTTCACGGAGCTCCGTCATGCGTCATCTGTTCCTCATCCTGCTCGGCCTGTTCATCGGCATCTTCGGCACGGTGATGGCGATCAGCGCATGGCAGTCGGGCGCCGGCCCCAACGTGCAGCGCGGCGCGATGGCCGTGCTCGCGCACCATTCGGCGGCGCTGCGCGCGGATCTCGAGGCGGGCCGCTGCGCCGCGGCCACGGTCCTGCCGCACATCGAAGCCATGCAGGCGGTCGCCGCGCACCTCGAACCCATGTTCCTGCCCACCGGCGACGACGCCTCCTTCGAACGCGAGAGCCGCGCCTTCCGCGACGTGCTTGCCGCGGCCCGGGGCATCGGCTCCGACGACTGCAGCGCCGTGCGTCCCGTGGTCGGCGACGTCAATGCGCAATGCCGCAGTTGTCACCAGATCTTCCGGTGAGTGAACGGTCGGGAACGCGGCTTCATCCTGCTCGCGCGCCGTTCATGAATGTGGAACTAGCTTTCGGCATCACCGGGGAGACCCCCATATCCAGGAGCCCACCATGAAGATCCGAATGCTGTTGACCGCCTCCGCCCTCTCCCTCGGTCTGGCCGCCTGCGCGACCGGGGGCGGCAGCTACGGCGGTGGCTACCAGGGCGGCTACGGCGCGCCGCAGCAGGCCTGCTACGACTGCGGCCAGGTCGAGCGCATCGAAGTGGTCTACGGCGCGCGCGACAACAGCCGCACCGGCGCGGTGCTCGGCGGCGTGATCGGCGCCGTGGCCGGCAACCAGATCGCCAAGAACACCACCGACAGCTCCGGCCGCCGCAACACCGCGACCGTCGCCGGCGCCGTGGGTGGCGCTGTCGCGGGCAACGCGATCGAGAACAAGATGAACGAGCAGACCTACGACATCTACGTCCGGATGGACGACGGTCGCCGCATCGTGATCAACCAGAACGGCCTGCCGAACGGCCTGCGCGAGGGCGCCTACGTCCGCGTCGCCGGCAACCGCATCACGGTCCTGCGCTGAGCCAGCGCGCGGTGGGCGATCACGGCCGGCGCATGCCGGCCGTTTTCGTATCCGCTGCCGGGCCCGACCGGAGCGCCCGCTGCCACGCCAGCATCCGCGCCGCAACGGCCTCCGGCTGCCGCATCCATGCGAAATGGTCGGCCCGCGTGCCGAGCGCGGCCGCATCGAGCGTCTCGACCTGCGTCGCCGCCCGCGGCGCCCGGCCGAGCAGGTTGTCCAGCGAGGCACGCGGCGCGAACGCATCCTCGGCCAGCAGCAGCCCGAGGACCGGCAGTTCGAGCCCGCCCATGGCCGCGTCGAAGTCGAAGTCCAGCCCCTGCGCGCGATAGCGGCGCTCTCGCCCGCTGCGCGCCCAGTCCCGCATGATCCCGCGCGCCTCGTTGCCGGCGAAGCGGAACCTGCGACCGGGAAAGTGCCCGCGCACCGCGGCGATCAACGGAATCAGGCGCAGGGCGAACGGCATGCCCAGGCCGGCGGCACCGGCGAAGCCGCTCGGTTCCGGCGTGCCGCTGCCGACTAGGGCGATCCCGTCCACGGCACCGGGACGCCGGGCGGCGTACAGCATCGAGAACTGCCCGCCGAGGCTGTGCCCGCCGATCAGCACCGGCAGGCCGGCGAACGCGCGGCGAAGCGCCGCCATCGCCGGGGGCAGGTCGTCCTCGAGCAGCGCGCGATAGCCCCAGTCGCAACCGCGGTGCGCGCGCAGGCTGCTGCTGCCGATGCCGCGCCACTCGTGCAGGGCGACGGCGATGCCGCCGGCGGCGAGCGCCTGCGCGAGCGGGTCGTAGTTGCGCGCGGCGACGCCCATCGCGGGCAGCCACAGCAGCGCGGCGCGGGGCGCCTCCGGGCGATGCAGTCGCTGGCGCCAGCGGTGGCCGTCGGCCGCGGCGAGCGGCTGTTCGTGGAGTGCTGACATCCGCCGGATTCTGCCACGCAGGCCGTTTCACGATGGATTGATAGCCTCGGTGGGAAGGTTTCCGACCGCATGCCATGAGGACGAGCGGATGAAGAACGAGGCCGAGGACACCCGCGAGTTCGGCACGCTGAGCGAACTGATCGAGGGCATCGAGGTCGCGATGCTCACCACACGTGCACGCGACGGCGGCCTGGTGAGCCGCCCTCTGCAGACGCTGGAGATGGACGCCCAGGGCGACCTGTACTTCTTCACCGCCGCGGACAGCGGCAAGGTCGAAGAACTGCTGGCGCACCCGGAGGTGAACGTCGCCTACGCCGATCCGTCCAGGCAGCGCTACGTCTCGGTACGCGGTCGCGCCAGCATCGAGCGCGACCGCGCACGCATCGACGCGCTGTGGACGCCTGCCGCCAAGGCCTTCTTCCCGGAGGGACGCGACGACCCGGATCTCGCGGTGCTGCGCGTCCGCGTCGAGAGCGCGGAGTACTGGGATTCGCCAAGCACGTTCGTCGGCCGCGCGATCGGTTTCGCGCGCGCCCTGGCGGGCGAAGGTCCGAAGGCCCTGGGCGACCATGGCCACGTCGGGCCGCGCTGAGCCACACTGCACTGCAATCACGACGAGAAGAGGAGGTCCGATGATGCGTTCGAACCTGATCGCGATCCTGGTCGCCGGTGCGCTGGCCGCGCCGGCCTTCGGCCAGGGCGTCCCGCCACGCCAGCCCGAGGTCGCCCTGCCCCCGCCGCCCCCCCTGCCGCCGCCACCGGGCCAGCCGGGGCAGCAACCGCCGCCGCCACCGGCGCCGCCGGCCGCACCGCGTCCCCCTGCCCAGCCCCAGGGTCCGCAGCCCGGCCCGGCCGTGACCGCGCCCGCGCAGGAGCGCCCGGGCGTCGGCGTCTCCGGCCCCGGTCCGCAGTACGGCGAGCGCGTCGTGCAGCGCACGGGCCCGGCCGGCCAGCAGATCACCATCCGCAGCGGCCAGCCCGGCATTCCGAACGCGGCCGATTACCGCATCGACTTCGATGCGCTCGACCGCACCGGGCGCGGCTACATCACCCGCAACGACGTACCGTCGGGACACCCGCTGCAGAGCGAGTTCCACGTCGTCGACCGCAACCGCGACGGTCGTCTGACGCGCGAGGAACTCTCCGGCTGGCTGCGCTGACCGGTCTCAGGGGCGGCCTTCGGCCGCCGCGTGCATGAAACGGAAACGGCGGCCGATGGCCGCCGTTCCTGTTCGTCCCGCCGTCGAAGGGAAGGACAGGTCGCGCCGCCGCGACGCAGCGGCGCGAGCCGGGGCTGTCTTCAGCCCTGCATCTCCTCGAGCTCGCGCCCGCGGGTCTCGTGCACGTAGCGCAGGACGAACACGATCGAGATCGCGGCCGCCAGCGTGTACAGGCCGTACGCACCGGCCAGGCCCACGCCCGCGAGGAGCATCGGGAAGGTCCAGGTGATCATGAAGTTCGCGCCCCACTGGAACAGGCCCGCGACGGCGAGGCCCGAGCCGCGGATCTGGTTGGGGAACATCTCGCCGAGCATCACCCACATCACCGGACCCCACGAGAAGTTGAAGAAGATCACGTAGACGTTGGCGGCGATGAGGGCCAGCACGCCCATGCCGCCGGATAGCACCAGTCGCCCGCCCTCCCCCAGCGCGCCGGTGGCGAAGGCGACGGTCATCGCGGCGAGGCTGACCGCCATGCCGACCGAGCCGATCCACAGCAGGGGCTTGCGGCCGACGCGGTCGATCAGCACCAGCGCCACCGCGCAGGCGCCGATGCTGAGCGCACCGGAGATGACGTTGATCAGCAGCGCATCGCTCTCGGAGAAGCCGACCGCCTGCCACAGCACTGCGCCGTAATAGAAGACGACGTTGATGCCGACCAGCTGCTGGAAGACCGCAAGCCCGATGCCCACCCACACGATCGGCCGGATCCGCCCGGTGGCCTTGGAGATCAGGTCGGCGAACCGCGGCCGATGGTCGGCGGCAAGCGAAGCGTTGATCTCGGCCAGCTTGCGCGCGCCCTGCTCCGCGCCGTAGAGCCGCGCGAGCACGCCCTCGGCCTTCGCGATGCGCCGGCGCGCCACGAGGAAACGCGGGCTCTCGGGAATCATCAGCAGGGCCAGCAGGAACACCGACGCCGGCAGGATCTCCACCCAGAACATCCAGCGCCACGCCTCGAAGCCCAGCCACGAGGGCGACACCGACGAGCCGGCGACCTTGGCCAGCAGGTAGTTGCTGAGGAAGGCGGCGAACAGGCCACAGATGATGGCGATCTGCTGCAGGGTCGCCAGGCGCCCGCGGTAGCGCGCCGAGGCGACCTCGCTGATGTAGGCCGGCGACATCACGCTGGCGGCGCCGACCGCGAGACCGCCGACGATGCGGTAGATCACGAACTCGAGCGAGCCGCCTGCGACGCCTGAGCCCCATGCCGAGACCAGGAACAGGATCGCGGCGACGATCAGCAGCGTGCGGCGGCCCCAGACGTCCGCGAGGCGCCCCGCGAAGAACGCGCCCACGGCACAACCCAGCAGCATCGACGCGACGTTGAAGCCGGTGCCCACCGAGTCCGAATCGAAGGCCCGCTGCAGGCCGTCGACGGTGCCGTTGATCACGCCACTGTCGAAGCCGAACAGGAAGCCGCCGATCGTGGCCACGATGCTGACCAGCACGATCAGGCGCGTGTTCTCGCCCGTGTTTCGGGTTGTCGCCATGTTTCCTCCCCTTTCGCTTTTCGTTTCTTGTCGTCGCCGGCGCCCGGCGACGGATCATGAGCCAACGGTCCGGCCCGCGCGCGTGCCGGGGCTCGCGACGGGCCGGGAAATCGCTGCACCGCAGCATGCCCTGGCGCTCCGGAAAGCGAAGCCTGGCGCGGTTGACAACGCTGTCAGCCTAGCATCCAATGCCGCCGCACGTACGGACCGCCCGACGATCCGACGAAACAAGAACGTCCATCGAGACGCGTGAGCCTTTGGGGAGGGAATGTCCATGATTCAGCCGCACACCGCGCCCAAGAAGCGCGTCCTGACGACCGCACTGCTGCTCGCGCTGGCCCAGCCCGTCGCGGCGCAGGACGCCACCGATACGACCGGAGCCTCCGACCCCGCCACCCTCGACGCCATCACGGTCACCGGCATCCGCCAGAGCCTGACCTCGTCGATGAACCTCAAGCGCGACGCGCAGGGCATCGTCGACGGCATCGTCGCCGAGGACATCGGCAAGTTCCCCGACACCAACCTCGCCGAGTCGCTCCAGCGCATCAGCGGCGTGTCGATCGACCGCTCGGCGGGCGAAGGCTCGCGGGTGACCGTGCGCGGCGTCGGTCCCGACTTCAACCTGGTGCTCCTCAACGGGCGCCAGATGCCGGCGTCGAGCATCGAGGCCACGAACGCATCGAACTCCCGCGCGTTCGATTTCGCCAACCTCGCCTCCGAGGCGGTCTCGGGCATCGAGGTCTACAAGAGCAGCCGCGCGGCTACGCCGACCGGCGGCATCGGCGCGACCATCGACATCAAGACCGGCCGGCCGTTCGACATGGGCGACCAGGTCAGCGTGGGCATGAAGACCGTCCACGACACCTCGAACGAGAACCTGCCCAAGAGCATGCGGGGCAGCTCCATGACCGGCGAGATGTCCGGCATCTTCAGCACCGTGTCCGAGGACGGCCGCTTCGGCCTCGCCGTCAGCGCGAGCTACCAGGAACGCGACTCCGGCTACAACGAGGCCGCGGTCGGCGGCGGCTGGTATGCGTTCCCGGGCGACGAGGGCCCGCTCGCGCTACCCGACCAGGCCGCCAACGCGACCAATCCGCCGGGTGCCGACGACATCTACTCGATCCCGCAGAACCTGATCTACGGCCTGAACGGCATCCAGCGCCAGCGCACCAACGGGCAGGCGACGCTGCAGTTCGCGCCGACCGACCGCATCACCGCGACGCTGGACTACACCTACTCCGAGAACCGCATCCAGCACCGGCGCCACGAGCTGTCGACCTGGTTCAACCAGGCCGCGTCGCGCACGTCCTGGACCGGCGGTCCGATCGCTTCGCCGATCTCCTACACCGAGTTCGTCGACTTCACCGAGGTCGACGGCCTGCTCGAAGGCTCCGACCTGGCGATGGCCGGTGCGCACTTCGCGACCAAGAACGAGAACAAGTCGCTCGGCTTCAACGTCGCCTGGGAGGTCACCGATGCTCTCGCGCTGGAGCTGGACTACCACACCTCCACTGCGGAGTCCGGCGCCGACAGCCCGTGGGGCTCGAACAACGCCCTCGGCACGGCTGCGTTCGTCCGCGGCGACACGACCGTCGACTTCAGCGGCGACTTCCCCATCCTCGGCGTCGAGCTTCCTCCCGGGATGACCCAGGTGGGCGCCGACCGGATGATGGTCACCGGCTCCTCGTTCCGCAACAGCTACATGAAGTCCGAGGTCGAGCAGGGCCAGCTCCGCGGCCGCTTCGACTTCGAGAACTACTCCAGCCTGCAGTTCGGCGCGGCCTTCACCGAGGTCAAAAACCGCTCGGCCTACGGCTTCACGCAGCGCGACGACTGGGGCGGCTTCGGCGGCCGTGCGGCCGACTACGCCGACGATCTCTGGATCGCCGACGACATGAGCCGCTACTTCGACCAGTTCCCCGGCAGCGGCGCGATGTTCGGCCAGTTCTTCATGTTCGACTTCGCGCGGGTCCGCGACGCCGCCATCGCCGCGCGCGGTGGCGACGCGGCGGCCTACCTGCCGCCGCCCGACTTCAGCACCGATCGCCGCGCCACCGAGAAGTCCAAGAGCGCCTACCTGCAGTGGAACAATACCTGGGACCTCCAGATGCCGCTGCACGCGTCGATCGGCGTGCGCTACGAACAGACCGACGTCGTCTCGCGCGCGCTCGTCCCCATCGCGACCGGCCTGACCTGGACCGGCGAGAACGAGTTCGCGGTGCAGTTCGGCGACCCCGACTTCACCGAGCTGCGCGGCAGCTACGACTACTGGCTGCCCAGCCTGGACCTCAGCCTCGAAGTCACCGACTCCGTCGTGCTGCGCGGCAGCTACGGCCACAGCATCGGCCGCCCGCAGTGGAACCACATCCAGGGCGGGCAGACGCTCGACTCCTTCGCCTCCTTCGAGGGTGGCACCGGCTCCCAGGGCGACCCGGGCCTCAAGCCGCTGGAGTCGCAGAACTTCGACCTGTCGGTCGAGTGGTACTACGCCGAGTCGAGCTACGTGTCGGTCGGCTGGTTCCGGAAGAACATCGACAACTACATCGGCACGTCGATGATGGAGATCTCGCCGTTCGACATCCGCACGCCGGTGGGCGGCACGTACTACAACGAGGCCGTCGCCAACGGCTGCACGCCCGGCAGCACCGGCTTCCGCGGCTGCGTGCGCGACTACATCTTCGACAACTTTGCCGGGGCCCCCGGCGTCGACGTGGCGAACGGCCGCATCTCCGGACAGCCGGGCGATCCGCTCGCCGTCTTCCGCGTCAGCGTCCCGGTGAACAAGGAGTCCTCCTCGCTCAAGGGCTGGGAGTTCAATGCCCAGCACGTGTTCGGCGATACCGGCTTCGGCCTGGCCGCGAACTACACGATCGTCGACTCGGACCTGACCTACGACGACTACAACCTGGGCGACCAGTTCGCCCTGGTCGGCCTGAGCGACTCGGCCAACTTCGTCGCCTTCTACGACAAGGGGCCGTGGCAGATCCGGGCAGCGTACAACTGGCGCGACAAGTTCCTCTCGAGCACCTACGACAGCTGGCGCCCGAACCCGGTCTACGTCGAGTCCTACGGCCAGCTCGACGTCAACGTCAGCTACCAGGTCAACGACCACTTCTCGATCCATGCCGAAGCGATCAACCTGACGGACGAGACCACGCGCTCGCACGGCCGCAGCGAGAACCAGGTGTTCTACGCCACGCAGACCGGCCCACGCTACATGCTCGGCTTCCGCGCAAGGTTCTGATCCGCACGGGGACAGGGACGTCCCCCGCAAGCGCCGGCTCCACCCGCTGCACCGCCGGCACGGCGCAGCGGGTACCGGTCCCGGGACACCCTGGCAGGCTGGCGACATGCATCGCACCCTTCCCCCGCCCGCAGCGATCCCCGAGGCACCGCCGGACGCACCGCTCGCCGCGCTCCTCGATGCCACTTCTCCGCTCGTCGTCCGCGGGCTGACGCGGACGTGGCCCGCAGTCCGGGCCGCGATGCGGTCCCACCTCGCGGCCGCGACCTACCTCCGCCGGCTCGCGAACGACGCGGTGCCCGCCGTCGCCACCGTGGCACCGCACGAATGCGGTGGCCGGATCTTCTACGACGCGTCGATGCAGGGCTTCAACTTCCGGAGGGAGGAGGTCCCGGCGAGCGTCGCGCTGAACACCCTGGCGAAGTACCTCGACGTCGAGGCACCGCCGATGATCTACCTCGGCGCGACGACGCTGGACACCTATTTTCCCGGCTTCGGCCTGGAGAACCGACTCGACCTCGGCCCGCGCGATCCGCTCGCGAGCATCTGGATCGGCAATCGCACCCGGGTGCCCGCGCACCACGACGTCCCCGACAACCTGGCCTGCGTCGTCGCCGGCCGGCGACGCTTCACGCTCTTCCCGCCCGAGCAGATCGGGAACCTGTACATCGGGCCCCTGGACTTCACGCCTGCCGGACAGCCCGTCAGCCTGGTCGACGCCGCCGCGCCCGACCTCGAACGCTTTCCGCGGTTCGCCGAGGCGTGGCGGCACGCGCTCGTGGCGGAGCTTGGCCCGGGGGACGCGATCGTGATCCCGAGCATGTGGTGGCACGCCATCGACGCGCCCGATGGCTTCAACGTCCTGGTCAACTACTGGTGGCGGCGTTCTCCAGCGTGGATGGAGACGCCGATGAGCGCGCTCATGGCGGCGCTGCTGACCCTGCGCGACCTGCCGGCCCACGAACGTGCCGCATGGCGGACGCTCTTCGACCACTACGTCTTCGAAGCGGATGCTGCAACGGCTGCGCACATTCCCGAGGCCGCGCGCGGCGTCCTCGCGCCCCTCGACGCGTCGGGCGCCGCCCATCTGCGCCAGCGCCTGATGGAGCGCCTGGCCAAGCGCTGACGCCTCGTCGCCTCGCGATCAGCCCGGCACCGCCCCCGTCGACCGCCGCAGCTGCAGTGTGTAGGGCAGCTCGATGTTCTCGCCTGCACCGCGTTCGCGGATCGCCTTGATCACCTCCAGCCCGGCCAGCCGCCCCATGTCGCGGCTGGGCTGGCGCACGGTGGTGAGCGACGGATAGATGAAGCGCGCCACCGGCATGTCGTCGAAGCCGCAGACGGAGATGTCGCGCGGCACCGCGAGGCCGCGTTCGCAGATCGCGCAGATGCTGCCGGCCGCCATGTCGTCGTTGGCAGCGAAGATCGCGGTCGGCCGCTGCGGCAGGTCGAGCAGGCGGTTGGTGGCCTCGTAGCCGGACTCGTAGAAGAACCTGCCGGCGACCACGAGTTCGGGATCGTAGGCGATGCCCGCCTCGCGCAGGCCCGCGCGGTAGCCCGCCAGGCGCCAGCGGCTGGCGCCGTGCGCGGCATGTCCCTTGATGTGCGCGATGCGCCGGTGCCCCAGCGAGACCAGGTGCAGCACCATGTCGCGCGCCGCGCTCTCCTCGTCGACGAACACGCCGATCCGCCGGTTGCGCTCCTGCGCCGAGACGCTGGCGTACGGCACGCCGATCTCGTCCAGGCGCGCGAGCAGCGCGCGGTCGTCGGTGATAGGCGGGGTCAGCACCACGCCGTCGAGCTGCGACTGCACCACGAGCGACTCGACCTTGGCGACGATGTCGCGCGCGCGATAGTCCAGCGGCGCGAGCATGAGGTTGTAGTGCTGCGACTGGCAGGCATCCAGCACGCCGAGCTCCACCTCCATCAGGTAGTTGCTCGACGGGTTGTCGTAGAGCATCGCGACGAGATTGGAGCGCCGCCCCGCGAGCAGCCGCGCGGACGCGAGCGGGCGGTAGCGCAGCTTCTCGACCGCCTCCTGCACCTTGCGGCGCGTCTCGTCGGAGACGTTGGGCTCCTCGTTGAGCACCCGCGACACCGTCTTCATCGATACGCCCGCGGCCTTTGCCACGTCGTCGATCCGCACGCGCATCGTGTTCGATCCCGCCATCATGACCCCATGAGCCCGCATTCTGCCGCGGATGCGGCAAGGGCGTGTGTGCCGTGCAGCAAGCCTTGTCTGCGCGCGCCGGGTATCCTAGCGTTCGCTGACAACGCTGTCATGGCAGCCGCCGCAGCTTCCTCCATCCGGCGGGCCGAACCTCGCGCCCGCCCCGATCACCGGGGACCGATCTCGATGCGACCATCCTCCCGCCGCAGTCTTTCCACCTGCCGCACCGCCCTGCTGCCCGCGCTGATCGCGCTCGCGGTGGCCCTGCCCGCCTGCTCCCGGACCGATGCGACGCCGGACACGCAGGCATCCGGACACCCGGCCGCCTCCGGCGCGGCGCTCAGCAGCACGGTGGTGCCCGAAAACTGGCCGCAGCCGGCCTGGCCGTTCGCCGAGGACGCCGAACTCGAACGGAAGATCGCCGACCTGATGGCGACGATGACGCTGGAGGAGAAGGTCGGCCAGATCATCCAGGGCGACATCGCCGACATCACCCCCGACGACGTGCGCAAGTACCGCCTGGGCTCGATCCTGGCCGGCGGCAACTCCGATCCGGGCGGGCGCTACGACGCGCCGCCGGAGGACTGGCTCGCGCTGGCCGACGCCTTCTGGGAGGCGTCGATGGACACCAGCGGCGGCGGCAAGCCGATCCCGATCATCTGGGGCATCGACGCCATGCACGGCCAGAGCAACGTCGTGGGCGCGACCCTGTTCCCGCACAACGTCGGCCTCGGCGCGACGCGCAACGTCGAGCTCATCCGCGAGATCGCGCGCATCACCGCGATCGAGACACGCGTCACCGGCATGGAGTGGACCTTCGCGCCGACCGTCGCGGTCCCGCGCGACGACCGCTGGGGCCGCGGCTACGAAGGCTACTCGGAGAACCCTGAGCTGGTCGCCCACTTCGCCGGCGCCTTCGTCGAGGGCCTGCAGGGCAGGCCCGGCGACGACGATTTCCTGGGCGAGACCCGGGTCATGAGCTCGGTCAAGCACTTCGTCGGCGACGGCGGCACCACCGGCGGCAAGGACCAGGGCGACACCCAGGTCACCGAGGCCGACCTGCGCGACATCCACAATGCGGGCTATCCACCGGCGATCGCCGCGGGCGCCCAGGGCGTCATGGCCTCGTTCAACAGCTTCAACGGCGAGAAGCTGCACGGCCACAAGGGCCTGCTGACCGACGTGCTCAAGGACCGCATGAACTTCGGCGGCTTCATCGTCGGCGACTGGAACGGCCACGGGCAGCTGCCGGGCTGCACCAATACCGACTGCGCGGCCACGTTCAACGCGGGCCTCGACATGGCCATGGCGCCGGACAGCTGGCGCGGGCTGTACGAGAGCACGCTGGCCCACGTCCGGGCGGGCACGATCCCCATGGAGCGCCTCGACGACGCGGTGCGCCGGATCCTGCGGGTGAAGTTCCGCATGGGTCTGTTCGACGCGCCCAGGCCGTCCGAACGTGCGCTCGGCGGCAGGTTCGAGCTGCTCGGCGCGCCCGAGCACCGCGCGGTCGCGCGGCAGGCGGTCCGCGAATCGCTGGTCCTGCTGAAGAACCAGGACGGCATCCTCCCGCTGGCGCCGAACCAGCGCGTGCTGGTCGCCGGCGACGGCGCCAACGACATGGGCAAGCAGTCGGGCGGCTGGACGCTGAACTGGCAGGGCACCGGCACCAAGCGCGAGGACTACCCGAACGCCGACACGATCTGGGAAGCCCTGCAGGCCCAGGTGCAGGCGGCGGGCGGCAGCGCCGAGTACGCCGTCGACGGCAGCTACAGCGAGAAGCCCGACGTGGCCATCGTGGTGTTCGGCGAGGACCCCTACGCCGAGTTCCTCGGCGACCTGCCCAACCTGCTGTACAAGCCCGGCGACGACACCGACCTCGAACTGATCCGCCGCCTCAAGGCCGACGGCATCCCGGTGGTCTCGGTGTTCATCAGCGGCCGCCCGCTGTGGATGAACCGCGAGATCAACGCCTCCGACGCCTTCGTCGCGGCCTGGCTGCCCGGCTCCGAAGGCGGCGGTGTCGCCGACGTGCTGCTGCGCGACGCCTCCGGGGCGGTCCAGCACGACTTCAAGGGCACCCTGAGCTTCTCCTGGCCGCGCCGTGCCGACCAGTACGACAACAACGTCGGCCAGCCGGGCTACGACCCGCTGTTCCCCTTCGGCCACGGCCTGACCTATGCCGACGACGGCAACCTGGAACGCCTGCCGGAGGATCCCGGCATCAGCGCCGACGCCGGCCAGGACGGCACGCTGTTCGAGCGCGGCGTCCCGGGCCCGGGCATCCGCCTGGTGGTCACCGGCGGCGACGGACGCGGGGCCGACGTGCTGCACCCGCGCGTGTCCAGCCCGGACGGCCATCTCGCCCTGAGCGCGATCGACTACCAGACCCAGGAAGGCGCCCGCCTGCTCACCTGGAGCGGCGAGGCCACCGCCGAGCTGATCACGGCGTCGCCGATCGACCTCGGGCAGGACGCAGAGGCCGGCGCGATGCTGGTGGCGACCCTGCGCGTGGATGCGCTGCCGCAGGACGGGCGCGCGGCGCTCCTCGTGGGCTGCGGCGAGGACTGCAGCGGCGAGCTGCAGGTCGGCGAGTGGCTGGCCGGGCTGCCGCGCGGCGAATGGACGACCGCGGGCGTGCCCCTGGCCTGTCTGCGCGACGCAGGCGCCGACCTCGCGCGGCTCGACCGTCCCTTCGTCGTCCGGGCCGGCGCAGGCCTCGAACTGGGGCTGGCGGAAGTGGCCGTGGGCACGGAAGCGGACCACCGCCTCGACTGCGCCGCGCAGTGACGCAGACGGCCCGCGGCGAGCGCATCGCCGCGGGCCGTCCGTAGCGGCGGAGAGGCTTCCCGTCCGGGCGACCCGGGCCGCGCTGCAGCGGCCGTCGCGAAGGCAAGAAAAAACCCCCGGATCGCTCCGGGGGTTTTTCATGTCCGCACGATGCGGGCGATCAGAGCGGCTGGACTTCGTCCGCCTGCAGGCCCTTCTGGCCCTGCACCACCTTGAAGCTCACCTTCTGGCCTTCCTTGAGCGACTTGAAGCCGGTGCCCTGGATGGCGCGGAAGTGGACAAAGACGTCCTCGCCGCTCTCGCGGCTGACGAAGCCGAAGCCCTTGGCGTCGTTGAACCACTTCACGGTGCCAGTTTCACGATCCGACATTGCATGACTCCTACAACTACATCGATGGGTGGATTTCTGACGCCGTAGTGGCCGTCATCGTGCTGGTCGCAAGGAGCGTTCGTGCCGGGGCACGGATGCAACGAGGCGGATTCCTTGGAGCTACCGCTTCGGGCCACGGTCCACAGTGACGCCGGCAAACACAGCGCGCGCGATGCTAACCTCATGTTCAGGGAAAAGCGAGTATGGGGCGCCCGGAGACGCGCAAACCTGACGAACGGCACTTCCTGGCGGTCGAACGGTCGTGCAACACGACGGACGGCCCTTGCGCCGCCCGTCGTACCACGGGAGACCCTACTTGCCGAGCGAGTGCTTGAGGTCGCGCATCTGCGCATGGTCCTGCTCCACCTGCGGCTGGTAGCGCTGCGCGATGGCGCGCACCTCGGCATCGTCGCTGTCGTTCACCGCGTCGCGGAAGGCATGGACGATCCGGTCCTCGAAGGCCTCGAGCTGGGCGATGTACTCGGCATCGGAATCGCCGCTGAGCTTCACCCGCAGCTCGCTCCACGCCTTGCGCAGGCCACCCGAGACGCTGCCGTCCGACGGTTCGCCGCCGCGCGCGGCGACCTTGGTCTTGAGGTCGGCCGCGATGCTCGCCTTGGTCTGCGCGAAGCGCTCGAACAGCTGCCGGTACTGGGCGTGCTTGGCCTCCTGCGCGGCGTCGCGGTAGAAGTCGCGGCTGTCCTCGAGGACGTCGATGAGCTCGTTGAGCGTGGCGGTCCGGTCGTTCATGGGCATGCTCCTTTTTTCTGGATGTGGCGCCAGCCTGGCAGGCCGGGCGCCAAGACGCCGTGTTCCTCCTCCGCTCCACGTCCCCGCCACCGCCGTTCGCGCATCGTGCGCACGCCCAGCCCGGAGCTTCCGCCATCGACGCCACCCTCCTCCTCTACCTGCTGTCGGGCCTGCTGATCCTCCTGGGGATCGCCGGCCTGATCCTGCCCGTGCTGCCGGGCACGCCGCTGATGTTCGTGGGCATGCTGGTCGGCGCCTGGGCCGAGGACTTCACCCGCGTCGGACCGGTCGCGCTGGTGGTCCTCGGGCTGCTCGCCGCGCTCGCCTTCCTGCTGGACTTCGTCGCGGGGCTGCTGGGCGCGCAGCGCTACGGCGCGAGCCGGCTGGCCCTGTGGGGCGGCGCGGTGGGCACCCTGGTCGGGCTGTTCTTCGGCCTGCCCGGCCTCATCCTCGGGCCGTTCGTCGGCGCCGTCGCCGGCGAATTCCTGCACGGGCGGCGGCTCGGCACGGCCTCGCAGGTGGGCATGGCGACCTGGTTCGGCATGGCGATCGGGGCAGTGGCCAAGATCGCGATCGCCTTCGTCATGCTCGGGATCTTCGTGTTCGCCCTCGTCTTCTGAATGCGCGCCCTCCTGCTGCTCGTCCTGCTCGTCGCGCTGGCCTGGCTCGCGCTGCAGCGGGGCTGGATCGCGATCCCCGACCGCTACCACCCCTACGCGCCGCTCGCGCTGGACGACCCGCCCAACATCCTGACCGGCTTCAAGATCCGAAGGCTGGCGGAGGACCCCGACGCCTGCGCGCAGGTCCTGGCGCAATCGGGGCTGGCCGCCACGCCCATCGCCGACCGCGAGGGCCAGGACGGCTGCGGCTGGCGCAACGCCGTGCGCATCGGCGCCGGCTCCGAGCCCGCGGTCGGCGATGCCTTCAGCCTGCAGTGCCCGGTGGCGGTCTCGCTGGCGCTGTGGGAGCGCCACGTCCTGCAGCCGGCGGCACGGCGCCACTACGACGCGCCGGTGACGGCGCTGGAGCACTTCGGCTCCTACGCCTGCCGCAACGTCTACGGGCGTGCGAGCGGACGCCGCAGCGAGCACGCGCGCGCGAACGCCTTCGACCTCGCAGGCCTGCGCCTGGAGAACGGGCGCCGCATCACCGTCGCCCGCGACTGGGACGGCGACGGGACCGACGCCGCCTTCCTCCGCGAGCTGCGCGACGGCGCCTGCGGGCTCTTCAACGGCGTGCTGTCGCCGGACTACAACGCGGCGCACCACGACCACTTCCACTTCGACCGGGGCCCCTACCGCATCTGCCGCTGACGGCGGCCTCGCACCGGGCGGTCAGAGACCGGGCCGGAGGCGCCGATGCTCGACGAGCAGGCAGCGGTCCTGCACCACGCGGATGCCGGCGCGGGCCAGGGTCTCCGCGGCCGCGTCGTGGCGGATGCCCGACTGGAACCACACCGACGCGGGGCGCGCCGCGAGGATGTCGTCGAGGTGCGGCGGGATGTCCTTCGGCCGGCGGAACACGTCGACCATGTCCACCCGTCCGGGGATGTCCGCGAGCCGGCGGTACACCCGCTGGCCGAGGATGCGTTCGACCTCGGGGTAGTAGACCGGTACCGGCACGATCTCGTAGCCGTGCCGGGCCATGTAGGCCGGCACCTCGAAGGCGGGCTGGCCGATCTGCGCCTCGGTCTTGATGCCCAGCACCGCGATGCGGTGGGTGTCCGCCAGGAGGGCCTCGATGCCCTCCGGGTCGTCGATCAGGTTGCGCTGCCAGTCGCTCATGGATGAGCCCGATGCTCGGGACGAGGCCCAGGGTCGCTCAGTAGGTGCCGTAGGCCGTGTAGCCGACGTGGTAGCCGTCGTCGCGCGGATCGAGGGGCATGGCCTCGCGGTCGAGGACCTCCACCCGATCGCCGGGCCGCAGACCGTAGCCGGATGCCTGGTCGAACGACGCGTAGCGCCCGTCGTCCATGCGCACGGTCACGTGGTAGGCATCCCGCGGCCGGGGTTCTCGCACCTGCGCGCCACGCACGGCGGTGCCGACCGGCACGACACCCGGCCCGGCGATGCCGTGGCCACCGTCGGCAAGGCTGCCGAGCAGCGCCCCGAACAGGCCGGCAGCGCCCCGGACGCCACGCCCCTCGCGCTGCGTGTCGTAGCTGCGCGCCACCTCGGTCACCGTCCCGCAGTCCCGGCAGCCGTGGGCCTGGGCCTGCGCGGCCGGCGAGCAGGCCGTCGCCGCGACGAGGGCGAGAACGGAGGCTGCGGTGCGCTTCACGAAGGGGCTCCTGCGCCTGGACGGGACAGTGGGAAACGGCCGCCACGATGCGGCCGGCGCGATGAACCCGCAGGCAATCGCGCGCGCCGCCCGCGCTGCGCTTCAGCGGCGGTGCGGGCAGGATTTCCCGGCGGTTCACCTGCGCGCTCAGAAGAGCCCGCGCTGCACCGGTTCGGGCGCCGCGTAGGAGAGCGCGCCATCGACGACCCGCGCCGCGGCGGTCCACGGGTGTTCGCTGGCCGCGGCGCCGGGCCGCAGGTGCAGCACGCGGATGCCGCGCAGCTTCAGGTCGTCCGCGATGAGTCCACGATGGCACTGCCACCAGAGCGTCTCGGCGCACATGATCGCGGTGGGTCGGACGGCTGCGGCGAGCAGCGCGTCGCGCGCCGACGCGTAGGCGGGCGTCTGCATGTAGTCGGCATAGCCGCGGAAGCCCGCGTTGCGCCACGCGGTGTTCGGCGAGTCCGGCCGCGGCGGTCGGCGGCCGCCGAGGGCGGGCATGGGCAGGTACTCGATGCCGGCGGCGGCGAGCGCCTGCGCCAACGCGTCGGCGCCGAACTGCGGATGGCGGCGCGACCCGGGATACCGCCGCACGTCCGCCAGCCGCACGATGCCCGCGCCCTGCAGCAGCGCGACGAACGCCTCGATGGCGAGCACGGAATGGCCAACCGTCCAGATGGTGTCGGCGGGTGGGGACGGTAGGTCCTTCATGCGCACAGCATCGCAGGCGGCGGATGCAGGCGCCGTGGGCTCGGGGCGCATCGCGCCCTTCCGCCCTGCGAGGCGGCCGGCGGCGCCGGATGCGGCCGCGACGGCGCAGGCCGGGGTGCCCCCCCCTATCCCGCCTCGGCGAGCGCGGCCTCGACGTCGGCGCTGAGCTCGGCCGGCTTCACCGTCGGCGCATAGCGGCGGCGCACCCGCCCGTCCCGGCCCACCAGGAACTTGGTGAAGTTCCACTTGATCGCCTCGGTCCCCAGGACGCCCGGCCGCTCCTGCTTCAGCCAGGTCCACAGCGGATGCGCTCCGGGGCCGTTCACCTCGATCTTGGAGAACAGCGGGAAGTCCACGTCGAAGCGCGTGGTGCAGAAGGCCGCGATCTCGGCATCGCTCCCCGGCTCCTGGTGCCCGAACTGGTCGCAGGGAAAGCCCAGCACGGCGAAGCCCTGGTCGCGGTAGGTGCGGTGCAGGGCCTGCAGCCCCTCGTACTGCGGCGTGAAGCCGCACTCCGACGCGACGTTGACCAGCAGCAGCACCTGCCCGCGGAAGGTCTCCAGCGCGATGTCGTTGCCGTCGATCCCGCGCGCGGTGAACCCGTAGATGGTGTCCATGAGGTCTCCTCGACTCGGCGCGATCATAGCTCGCCGACGGCGCCCGCCCCGCGCGACGCGTCCGGAACGCCCTCGCCGGCCTCCATGCGCCGCGCGCAGGCGTGCAGGAAGTCGGCCAGCGCGCGCACCGCCGGCGAGAGGTGGCGCCGGTGCGGGAGCAGGAGGCTCACCGGGGCCGACTCGCCCTGCCAGTCCGGCAGCAGCGCGACCAGGCGTCCGGCCGCGAGATCGTCGAGCACGTCGAGCCGCGACTTGTAGGCGATGCCGAACCCGTCCACGGCCCACGCGCGCACCAGGGCGCCGTCGTTGCCCTGGCGGTCGCCTTCGACCTCGACGTCCACCACCTCGTCGCCGCGCCGGAAACGCCAGCGTCCGTAGCTGCGCCCGTCCAGCCGGTAGCGCAGGCAGTTGTGCCCGCGCAGCGCCTGCGGCGTGTCGGGTGCGCCGTGCCGGGCGAGGTACGCCGGCGCGGCGCAGAGCACCCGCGGATTCAACAGCGGCAGGCGAAGCGCCACCAGGCCCGAGTCCGGCAGTTCGCCCAGACGCACCGCGATGTCGATGGGCTCGCGCAGGAGGTCGGACAGGGCGTCGGAGAGCGTCAGCACGACGCGGGCGCCCGGGTGGCGACGCTGGAAGGCGTCCAGCCAGCCGCGCAGCAGGTGCCGGCCCAGGTCGGAGGGCGCGGAGATGCGCAGCTCGCCACGCACGCCCTCCCCCGCGGCGAGCGCCGCGCGTCCCGCCGCGAGCGCATCGAGCGCCTGCCGGCAATGGGCGAGATAGGTCTCGCCCTCCGGCGTCAGCCGCAGGCTGCGGGTGGAACGCACCATGAGGCGCACCCCGAGCCGCGCTTCGAGCCGCTTGAGGGCGGCGCTGGCCGCGGCGGGCGCCACCCCGAGCAGGCGACCGCCGCGCGAGAGGCTGCCCGCTTCCGCGGCGCGGACGAAGAGTTCGATCTCGTCGAGCACTGGCATTTTCAAATCCTGGTTGATGGTCTTCGCGCTTGGGACGCCATTATCAACACAGGACGCGGGACCTACAGTGTCCCTCCGCCAACTCAGGAGAGCGCCATGCTTCCCGCCACGATGAAGGCCGTCGGCCTCACCCGCTACCTGCCCATCGACGACCCCGCCTCGCTCGAAGACGTCGAGCTGCCGGTGCCGCAGCCGGAGCCCAACGACCTGCTGGTCCGGGTCGAAGCCGTCGCAGTCAACCCGGTGGACGCCAAGGTCCGCGCACCCAAGCCGGACGTGGAGGCGACGCCGCGGGTCCTGGGCTGGGACGTGGCGGGCGTGGTGGTCGCCACCGGCACCGAGGTCGAGGGATTCGCGGTCGGCGATGCGGTCTACTACGCGGGCGACATCACCCGCCCCGGCGGCAACAGCCAGTACGCACGGGTGGATGCCCGCATCGCCGCGCGCAAGCCGGCCTCGCTCGACTTCGCGGAGGCCGCCGCCCTGCCGCTGACCGCACTCACGGCCTACGAGGCGCTGTTCGAGCGCCTGCAGCTCGACCTCGGCGGCGGACACGCCGGGCAGACCCTGCTCGTCATCGGCGGCGCCGGCGGCGTGGGATCGCTCGGCATCCAGTTCGCCAGGCGCGCGGGCCTCACGGTCATCGCCACCGCGAGCCGTCCGGAGACGACGGCGTGGGTGAAGGAGCTCGGCGCCGACCACGTCGTCGACCACCGCCAGCCGCTGCGTCCGCAGATCGAGGCGCTCGGGCTGCAGTACGTCGATTGGATCGCCGACTTCGCCGACACCGACCCCTATTGGGAGCAGATGGTCGACCTCGTGCGCCCGCAGGGCCGCATCGTCACCATCGTCGACAACACCCGGCCTCTCGCCACCGCCCTCGCCAAGGCCAAGAGCATCGGCCACGTCTGGGAGTTCATGTTCACCCGGGCGCGCTTCCGGACGCCGGACATGGCCGAGCAGGGCCGCATCCTCGCGGAGGTCGCGGGCTGGATCGACGACGGCAGCCTACGCCACACGCTGAAGACCCGGCTGACGCCGATCGACGCCGCCAACCTGCGCGAGGCGCACCGGCGGCTGGAGTCGGGCACCGCCATCGGCAAGATCGCGCTGAGCGGCTGGTCCGCGTGACCGGGGCCCGTCGTGCGCTCCGGTGGGCGGCCCGGCTGCGCCGGACGCGCGCCGGACCCGGGCCGCACGACGTGCGCCAACACACGGCGCTGACGCGACACCACAGGAAGATGAGGGCATGCGTCCGCCGCATGCCATCGCCGCCGGTCTCGCCATCCTGCTGGCCCTCGCCGGCTGCGGGCTGCCCCACGATCCCGACGGCACCACCGCCCGCGTCGCCGGGGCGACCCTGCGCGTGGGCGTGGTGCATGCGCCCGGATGGAGCGACGGCCCCGGCCTGAGCGGCGCCGAGCTGGACGCGGTGCGGCGCTTCGCCGCCTCGCTGGACGCGGAGCCGGCCTGGACGGTGGCCGGCGAGTCGCAGCTCATGCAGGCCCTGGCGCGACGCGAGCTGGACCTGGTGGTCGGCGCGATCCCTGCCGACACGCCGTGGAACGCGCACGTCGCGGTCAGCCGCCCCTACCCCGCCACGCGCTACGCGGCGCCGGGCGCGGAGATCGCGGTGGCGGAACACGCCTGGACCCTGCCGGCCGGCGAGAACCGCTTCCTCGTGACGGTGGAAGCCTTCCTCGAACGCGACGGCGCGTCCGCACCGTGAGGCCGATCGCGCGCTTCGAGGCGCCCCCGCACGTGACCGCCGCGGCCCGCCGCGCGTGGCGGCTGCAGGTGGCGATGATCGTCTACGGCATCACCGTGATCGTCGGCATGGGCCTGGCCGCCGGCGAGTCCCAGGCGATGCGCACGGCGTGGATCGAGGACATGCTGATGCTCGTCCCGCCCATCGCCTATCTCTTCGCCGACCGCCTGCGCCGTCGCCAGCCCGACCGCATCTTCCCGTTCGGGCGCTTCGGCGCGGTCGATGCGGCCTACCTCGTGAGCGCCTTCGCGCTCGTCGCGGTCGGTGGCCTGCTGCTGTGGGAGGGCGCCTCGACCCTGGTGCGCGGGGAGCGGCCCAGCATCGGCTCGGTGTTCGTCGGCGGGCACCAGGTCTGGCAGGGCTGGTTCATGTGGGCCGCGCTGCTGTGGGCGGTGGTGCCCGCGGTCTGGCTCGGGCACCTGCTCAACGGTCCCGCGAAGACCCTGCACGACCGCTCCCTGCACGGCAGCGCGGAGATGCTCAAGGCGGACTGGCAGACCGGCGTCGCGGCCGCGGTCGGCGTGCTGGGCATCGGGCTCGGCATCTGGTGGATGGACGCGGTGGCGGCCCTCGTCGTCGCCTCCAGCGTCGTGCTCGACGGGCTGCGCAACACCGCCCGCGCCTTCGGCGCCCTGATGGAGCACCGCCCGATGCTGATCGGCCGGCCGGACCGGCCCGACGACCTGGTGGAGCGCTTCGAGACGGCGCTGCGCGCGCTGCCGGAGGTGGCGGACGCCGAGGTCCGCCTGCGCGAATCCGGCTGGCTGCTGCTCGGCGAGGTGGTCCTCCACACCCGCGAGGCGACCTCGCCCGAACAGGACGAGGCCCTCTACCGCGCCGTCGCCGAGACCGCCGCCGGCCTGAGCTGGCGCGTCCACGACCCGGCTGTGAGCATCCGCGTCGCCCGGAGCCACGGCCCCTGAAGACGGCCTCCGCCGCGGCGCCTTACAATCGTCGATTCCGTCGGCCGTGCCGTCGCCGCCGCCATCGCGAGCTTCGATGTCTCCTTTCGATACCGAGCGCGTCCTTGCCGTCCGCCACTGGACCGAGGACTACTTCAGCTTCACCCTCACCCGCAGCGCGGGCCTGCGCTTCGAGAACGGGCAGTTCATCATGATCGGCCTGCCGGTCGACGGCCGCCCGCTCATGCGCGCCTACTCCATCGCTTCGGCGAACTGGGAGGAGGAGCTGGAGTTCTTCAGCATCAAGGTGCCCGACGGTCCGCTGACCTCGCGCCTGCAGCACATCAAGGAAGGCGACGAGGTCCTCATCAGCCGCAAGCCCACCGGCACCCTGCTGATCAGCGACCTGCACAAGGGCCGCAACCTCTACCTGCTCGGCACCGGCACCGGGCTGGCGCCCTTCCTCGCGGTGATCAAGGACCCCGAGACCTACGAGCGCTTCGACCGGGTGATCGTCTGCCACGGGGTGCGCCGGGTGCAGGACCTCTGCTACCGCGACTACATCGAGCGCGAGCTGCCGGAGCACGAGATCCTCGGCGAGATCCTCGGCGGCCGCCTGCTCTACTACCCGGCGGTGACGCGCGAGGCGTTCCCGCACCAGGGCCGGCTGACCGACCTCATGGCCAGCGGCAGGATGATGAGCGACCTCGGGATCGAGCCGCTCGACCCCGCCCACGACCGCGCGATGATCTGCGGCAGCCCGCAGATGCTGGCGGACTTCCGCACCCTGCTCGACGGGCGCGGCTTCACGGCCTCGCCGCGCATCGGCACGCCGGCGGAGTACGTGTTCGAACGGGCGTTCGTGGAGAAGTGATCCCCGCCGCCGGCGCTATGCGCCGGCGCAGAACGCCGCGTAGTCGATGTAGCCGGGGAACGGCCGGCCGCGGGCGCAGACCGGGCAGTCCGGGTCCGGACGCAGGCGCGTCTCGCGGAAGCGCATGCCCAGCGCCTCGAAATGCAGGAGCCGGCCCGCGAGGCTTTCGCCCATGTCCGCGAGCAGCTTGATGGCCTCGGTGGCCTGCAGCAGGCCGACCACGCCGGGCACGATCCCGAGCACGCCGGCCTCCGCGCAGTTGGGCGCGGCCTCCGGCGGCGGCGGCTCCGGGAACAGGCAGCGGTAGCAGGGCGCCTCGCCGCGCCGGCGCCCGGCGTCGAAGACGCTGACCTGTCCCTCGAAGCGGTGCACGGCACCGTAAACCAGCGGCAGGCCCAGCTTCACGCAGGCGTCGTTGAGCAGGTAGCGGACCGGGAAGTTGTCGGCGCCGTCGAGCACCAGGTCGGCGCCCGCAAGCAGGCGCTCGATGTTGGCGGAGGTGACACGCTCGGGCACCACCTCGATCCGCACCCGTGGATTCAGCGCGGACAGGGTCGCGGCGGCGGACTCCACCTTGGGCGCGCCGATGCGGTCGTTGGTGTGCAGGATCTGGCGCTGGAGGTTGCTGCGGTCCACATGGTCGTCGTCGGCCAGCACCAGGGTGCCGACCCCGGCGGCGGCGAGGTAGAAGGCGGCCGGCGACCCGAGTCCGCCCGCGCCGATCACGACCACGCGTGCCGCCTCCAGGCGGCGCTGCCCTGCCTCGCCGAACTCCGGCAGCTGGAGCTGGCGCGCGTAGCGCTCGTAGAAGTCCAGGTCGCCCGTAGGCATGGCCATCGGCAGCGCGTCCGCCCGCCAGCGCTCGGTGCCGCCCGCCACGGACAGCACGTGCGCATAGCCCGCCCCGCGCAGCACGGCGGCGGCGGCGCGCGAGCGGCCGCCGGACTGGCAGATCAGCAGCACCTCGACACCCGGGTCCGGCAGCCAGTGTGCGGGCGCCGCCTCCAGCTCGCCGCGCGCGACGGTCAGCGCCCCCTCGGCATGTCCGGTTGCATGCTCGTGGGGCTCGCGCACGTCCACCAGCACCGCTCCGCGTTCCTGCCGGAGGCGCGCCTCCGCGGGGTCGATCTCGGGAACCGTCTGCTCGTCCATCCGCGCATTATCGGCCCTCGGCGCACCGGGCGCGCTACGGTGCCGCTGCGGCGCGGGAGCGGCTCCGGACGGCGGCTGCTCCGTCCGCGCGCTCAGTAGCGCAGCACCTCGACCGGCGTGCCCTCGGCATAGTCGCGGGCGCCTTCGTCCAGCACGATCAGCGCGTCGCTGTCGGCGGCCGCGCGCATCCGGTGAGAGCCGTCGGCGGGATTCGGGCGGACCCGCAGCACCCCGTCGGCATCGGTCTCCAGCCTGCCGCGGAGGAACTCCAGGCGTTCGTTGCGCTTGCTCCAGGCGGCCGCCAGGCGCGCCTGCACCGGTGCCGCCGGCGCCGCGCCCTGCAGGCCCAGGACCAGTGCCCGGCCCAGCGTGAGGAAGGTCGCCAGCACCGAGACCGGGTTGCCCGGCAGCGCGAGCACGAACGCGCGATCCCATTCGCCGAACAGCACCGGCATGCCCGGCTTCATCCGCACCTTCCAGAAATGGATGCGACCCTGCTCGCGCAGCAGCGCGGGCAGGTGGTCCTTCTCGCCGGCGGAGACGCCGCCGCAGGTCAGCACGAGGTCGAAGGCGGAGGCGGCGTCGGCGAGCGCCGACCGCATGCGGCCGGGCTCGTCCGGCAGGGCGGGCAGCGCCATGGGTTCGAGGCCCGCCTCCGTCAGCAGGGCCATCAGCAGCACGCGGTTGCTGTCGTAGATCTCGCCGCGCCGCAGCGGCTCGCCGGGGCGGCGCAGCTCGTCGCCGGTGGTGAACACCGCCACCGTCGGCCGTGCCGCGACGTCCAGCTCGGGCAGCCCGAGCGCCGCCGCGAGCGCCAGCCGTGCGGGATTGAGCGCCTCGCCTGCGCGCAGGACGGTGTCGCCCGCCGCCACGTCCTCGCCCTGTCGGCGCACGTGCTGGCCGGCGCGCACCACCGCCCCGGGGTGGAGACGGTCGCCGTCGAGCCGCGCCTGCTCCTTCATGAGCACGCTGTCCGCGCCGGGCGGCAGCACCGCGCCGGTGGTGATGCGCACGCACTCGCCCGGGCCGACCGCCAGGTCGGCTGTCCGGCCGGCGAACCGCTCGCCGACCAGGCGCAGTCCCGCAGGATCCGCGGCATCCGCCGCGCGCAGGGCGAAACCGTCCATCGCCGCATTGTCGAAGCCCGGCAGGTCCAGCGGCGCCACCACGTCGCCGGCGAGGATGCGGCCCCGCGCGCGCGCCAGCGGCACGCGTTCGGCGGGCAGCGGGCGCGCCCGGGCCGCCGCGCGGACCAGGTCGAGGGCGTGGGCGAAGGCGATGCGGACGGGGTACTCGGAACTCATGCGGTGCGGCGTCCTGCGGCGAAACCCGCATTGGATCACGAACCGGCGGTCATTCCCGCACGGCCATCCCGGCCTGCGCCCGCGCGAACGCCTCCGGGGTGTTGAGGTTGCCGATGGCGCGCTCCAGGACGAGCGTCGGAAAGCCCAGGGCGGCCTGCACGCGCTGCACCGCCCTCTCCCCGTCGGCCAGGGCCCATTCGACCGGGCCGCGGCAACGCCGGACGGCGTAGGCGGCGAGCATCGGCTGCGGTCCGCCGGGCTCCACTGCGACGGCCCCGGCCGCGTCGCCGCAGGCGGCGAGCAGGGCGTGCAGGATGGCGCCGTCCACGTCCCAGGCATCCACCGGGACGGTCACCAGCCAGGGCGTCCGGCACGCCGACAGCAGGGCGTCGATGCCCGCGAGCGGCCCCTGGAAGCCGGAGAGACGGTCCGGCACCGCGGCGAGGCCATGCTCCGGATAGCGCTCGAGGTTGCGGTTGGCGCTGACGAGGATGCGTGCGGCCACGTCGCCCAGCCTGCGGCACTGGCGCAGCACCAGCGGCTCGCCGCCGAACTCGGCCCAGGCCTTGTCCACGCCGCCCAGGCGCCGCCCTTCCCCACCCGCGAGGATGCCGAGGGTCAGCTGCCGCCGCTCCACCGCCGCGCCCCCTCCCGCGTCAACGCCGCTTGACGTGGCGCATGAGGCGCCGGCGGCTCTTGATCTGGCGCTCGGTGAGCTCGTTCCTCCTGCCCTCGTAGGGGTTGTCCCCCTCGCGGAACTCGAACTTCACCGGCGTGCCGACCAGCTTGTAGCGCTTGCGGAAGAAGTTCTCGAGATAGCGCTTGTAGCTCACCGGCAGCGTCTTCAGCCGCGTGCCGTGGACGATGAAGGTCGGCGGGTTCTCGCCGCCCGGGTGCGCGAAGCGCAGCTTGGCGACGTGCCCGCGGACCACCGGCGGCTGGAAGGCCTCGTAGGCGATCTCCAGGGCACGGGTCACCTCGGAGGTGGTGAACTTGCGCGTCGCCGAGGCATGCGCACGGTGGATGGCGGCGAACAGCTCGCGCAGGCCGCTGCCGTGCTTGGCGGAGATGGTGACGCGCTCGGCCCAGTCCACGAAGGACAGCTTGCGGTCCAGCAGCGCCATCGTCTGGCTGCGCTGGTACTCGCTCTGCCCGTCCCACTTGTTGACCGCCACCACCAGCGCGCGCCCGGCGTCCAGCACGTGGCCCAGCACGGTGGCGTCCTGCTCGGTGACGCCCTCGCCTGCATCGATCAGCACCACCGCGACCTGGCAGGTCTCGATCGCCTGCAGGGTCTTGATGATCGAGAACTTCTCGACCACCTCGTCGACCCGACCCTTCTTGCGGATGCCGGCGGTGTCGACGAGGGTGTACTTGCGGCCGTCGCGGTCGAGGTCGATGGCGATGGCGTCGCGCGTGGTGCCCGGCACGTCCGAGGCGATGACGCGCTCCTCGCCGAGCAGGCGGTTGACCAGGGTCGACTTGCCCACGTTCGGGCGGCCGATGAAGGCCAGGCGCATGCGGTCGAGGTCGACGTTCTCCTCGGCGTCCGCCGTCTCCGGCAGGCTGGCCTCGACGATGTCGAGCAGGTCGTCGATGCCGCGCTGGTGCGATGCGGCGATCGGCAGGGCGTCCTCGACCCCGAAGCGGGCGAAGTCGGCGAGCGCGGCATGCACGTCGACGCCATCCGTCT
Source organism: Coralloluteibacterium thermophilum (assembly GCF_042654365.1). Taxonomy (NCBI): domain Bacteria; kingdom Pseudomonadati; phylum Pseudomonadota; class Gammaproteobacteria; order Lysobacterales; family Lysobacteraceae; genus Coralloluteibacterium; species Coralloluteibacterium thermophilum. The sequence goes on along the minus strand of NZ_JBHSGG010000014.1, from coordinate 33,208 downwards.
TGTTGACCACCAGGCGGAACGCGCGCCCGCTGCGGCGCAGCCAGGCCAGGATCTCGGCATCGAGACCCGAGGCGCCCTCGCGGCCGTCGACGATGAAGAGGATGAGATCGGCGTCGAGCGCGGCAGCCCGCGCCTGGCGCGTGGTGGCGCCGGCCAGGTCCTCGCCCTCCCCCTCGATGCCGCCGGTGTCGACGAGCGCGAAGGGCCGGCCCTCGATCAGCCGGCAGACACCGTAGTGGCGATCACGGGTGACGCCGGGCTGGTCGTGGACCAGGGCGTCGCGGGTGCGCGTCAGCGCGTTGAACAGTGTGGACTTGCCGACGTTCGGCCGTCCGACGAGGGCGACCAGTGGCAGCACAGTCAGAACCTTTGCGGAGTATCTGCGGACCGCCCCGCGAGGGATGCGGGGCGATCGGGGAGAGGATGGCGGGCGCGGGGGCGCATCGCGGTGTCCGTCAGTCGATCCGGTAGGCGGCGAGCTGACCGTCGGTGGTGACGGCGTACAGCGTGCCGTCCGGGCCGACCTGCGGGGTCGCGCGGATGGGCGCGCGCTGCACGCGCACGCGCGCGGCGAGGTTGCCGGTGCCCAGGTCGATCCAGTGCAGGTAGCCCTCGAGATCGCCAACCACGGCGTAGTTGCCCTGCACCGCCGGCGTGGTCAGCCAGCGGCGCGCGAGCGCCTCCTGGCGCCACATGGCCTCGCCACCGAAGCGATCGAGCGACCACACGGTGCCGGCGGTGTCCACCGCGATCAGCCGCGTGCCCGTGGCAGCGAGGCCGGCGTAGCTGCCCAGCTCGCGGTTCCAGAGCGGGGCCCCGGACTCCGCTGCCATGGCGAGGGTCTGGCCCTTGAAGCTGGTGGCGTAGAGCAGGCTGTCGGCGACGACCAGTTCGCCGTCGACGTCGGCCATGCGCTCCAGGTCGGTGCGGCCCTCGGGCTGCGCCACGATCTGTTCCCAGCGACGCAGGCCGGTCTGCAGGTCGAGGGCGACGACGGTGCCGTTGTCGTAGCCGGCGAACACGATGCCGCCGGCCACCACCGGTGCCGCGTTGCCGCGCACGGTCAGGGTCGGCAGCGCCTGCTCGAAGATCCAGCGACGCTGGCCGCTGGACAGCTCGAAGGCGGCGATGCGGCCGTCGTTGCTGCGCACCACCACCAGGCCGCTGGAGACCTGCGGCGCGGTGATCACCTCGGACGAGGTGCTCGCGCGCCAGCGCTCGGCGCCGGTCCCCGCGTCGAAGGCGACGACCTCGCCCTTGAGGCCACCGGCCACCACCACGCCCTCGCCCGCGCCGGGACCGCCGGTGAAGGCGACCTCGGTGTCGGTGCGCCAGATCTCGCGGCCGGTGGCCGCCTCGATCGCCAGCACGCGGCCTTCCTGGTTCGCGGTGTAGAGGCGATCGCCCATGACCGCAGGATGCTGGCGCGAGCCCAGGCGACGCTCACCCTTGCCGATGGAGCGCGACCACTGGCGGGAGACGTTCACCGTCTGCGCGAACTCGGTCAGCGCGGCCGGAGCGGTCGGGTCCTCCTTGGAGCTCGAGAACCAGCCACGGACGGTCGTGCAGCCGGGCAGGCCCACGCTCAGCACCAGCGCGAGGGCGAGCGGCGCGCGCCAGCGGCGGTTCGCGGCGGTGGATTCGACGGATCGGGTCATGCTCAGGCCTCCGGTGCGGCGACGGGCTGGCCGCCCAGATCGGTGAGTTTGAGTTCCACCAGCGACCGGACCGGTGCGGCGGCATCGAGATGGGTCAGCGCCTCGGCATAGGCCTCGCGCGCGGCGTCCGGGCGGTCCAGGGCGCGTTCGGCGTCGCCGCGGAGTTCCGCGGCGAGTCCGGCGAAGCGCTGGGCGCGGAGACGTCCGAGGGCGTCGAGCGCCCCCTGGGCGTCCTCGGTCGCCAGGCGCAGGCGGGCGATGCGGAGGTTCAGGAGATCGTTCAGCACGCTGTCGCCCCGCGTCGGGGGCGCATTCTCCAGCGTCGCGAGCGCGGCCGCGGCGTCGCCCTGCTCGAGCTGGGCCTCGGCCACGCGCATCGCGGCCAGCACCGCATACGGGCTGCCCGCGTGTTCGCCCTGCAGCGACCGCGCCATGTCGGCGAGCGCCGAGGGATCCTCGGAGCGCGCGGCCTGCCGCAGCGCGTCGTACTGCGCCGCCGCGTCGGCGGAACGCGAGCTCTGGTGCCCCTTCCAGCCCTGCCAGCCGAAGATCAGCGCGAGGCCGACCGCCACGCCACCCACGAGCGCGACCGCGTTGTCCCGCAGCCACTGGCGGACGCGTTCGCCCTGTTCGAATTCGTCTTGCAGTTCGATGACCGTTGCTCCATTCGTAAGCGGCGCCGCGCGACGACGCGCGACGCCTCGATGATTCGATGGGGACCGCGCGCGCCGTGTCCGGCCGCGCGGTGGACGTCAGCCGTTCGGCGGCGCCACGACGCCATCGGCGGACATGTTAAACCGAGCGACCTGCGCGCGGCGGTAGGGCGTCGTGTCGACGGGCCTGCCGCCGTTCAGCACTTCCACCTCCGGCGCGTTGCCGAGGGTGACCCGCGCGACCTCCCGGCTGGGGAAGCTGCGCGAGACGCCGGGACGCAGGATGCCCTGCTCGATGCGCTGGCCGTCGTGGCCGACGACCTCGAACCAGCTCTCGCCGTTGGCGCGCAGCACGAGCCCGTCCGCCGGCGCCGCGACGGGCGCGTCCGCCGGTGCGGCCTCCGCCGCGCCGGGCTCGGCCTCGTCCGGCGCATCCTGCACCGGGACCGGCGCGCTGCGCTGGTACGGGGTCAGCGAGGCCAGCAGCGGCGGCTGGACCACGGGCGTCACCACCGACGGTGTCCCGGTGGCGGCGGACTGCAGTTCGGCCGGGGTCTGGTCGAGCGGGGTCAGCGCCGCGTCGCGGCTGCTCAGGTGCTCGCGCGTGCCCAGCCAGACCGGGAGCGCGAGAACGACCGTGATGGCGACGTACACCAGGTTGCGCGCGGAACGGTCGAGGGTGCGCCGGAAGCGCGAGGTCTGGCTCATCGTCACCAGCGGCGGCGGCTCCGGCGGCCGCGCCGCGGCCACGGCGTCGACCTCCTCGCGCGGCACGCCGACCAGCCGCGCATAGCTCATGAGCTGGCCGCGCAGGTGGATGCCGCCGGGCAGGCTGGCCCATTCGCTGCGGTCGATCAGGTCGATGACCCGCCGCGGCAGGTGCAACTGTCTGGACGCGTCCTCGACACTCAGACCCCGCGCCTCCCGCGCGCGTCGAAGCCGGAGTCCGAGTGGCTCGGTCTGGTGCTCGTTCGACATGGACGGATGTTCCAGACTCATGGCAAGGCTCAACCTCCCGGTACGGTCGCGTTGTGTTCGGGGAATTCGGTCCGGAGCCGCTCACGATAGCGCTGTGCGGCCCGCATGTCTCCCAGCGCCTCCTCGATCCGCCCGCCGAGCTCCAGCGTGTCCGCCGTCGCCGGCCCGGCGCCCTTGCGGCGCTCGATGAAGGCGCGCGCGCTCAGGTACTCGCCGCGGGCGTAGCTGAGCCGCGCGAGCTGCTCCAGCGCGTGCGCGTCGTCCGGGCGCAGCTCCACGGCCCTGCGGAAATACTCCTCGGCGCGGGCCTGGTTGCCGGCCTGCAGTGCACAGGCGCCCGCGTTCGCCAGGGCGGCGCCCGGCGAGCGGTAGAAGGGGTCGTCGAGCGCGCGCGCGAACCACGCGTCCGCCTCGGCGGCGCGCCCGTTGCGGCAGAGCCAGGCGCCGTAGTTGTTGAGGACCCCGCCGTCGTTCGGCGCCAGCCGGGTGGCGCGCTCGTAGTGACGCTCGGCGAGATGGGGACGCCCGACCTGCTCGTAGACGACGGCGATCATGGTGTGGGCGTCGGCCGAGCCGGGATCGAGTTCCAGCGCGCGGTTCAGCCGCTGCAGCGCGACCTCGGGCTCCCCGCGCTCGAGATAGCCGCGCGCGAGGCCGACGTTGGTCTCCGCCGCGCGCTGCGGGTCGGCGCGTTCGTTCGAGCGGAGCTGGCGCGGCGCAGGCCGGTCGGGCGGGACCTGGCGCGAGTTGGGCTCCATGAGCATGGAGGGCTTGCTGCTGCACGCGGCGGCAAGCAGGGCTGCGGCCACGACTACGGCGAGATCACGCAGCCGCATGCCGGTCGCCTCCCTCGAGCTTGCGCTTGAACTCGGCCTGGCGCCGGGTACGGTCCATCACCTGCCCCTTGAGCTGCCCGCAGGCGGCGTCGATGTCGTCGCCGCGGGTGCGGCGGACCAGGGTGATGATGCCGGCCTTCTGCAGCACCTCCTGGAAGGCGCGGATGGTGGCGTCGTCGCTGCGTTCGTAGCGCGTGCCGGGGAAGGGATTGAACGGGATCAGGTTCACCTTGCTCGGCACCTTGCGCATCAGCTTGACCAGCTGGCGCGCCTGCTCCACCGAGTCGTTGACCCCGCGCATCATCGTGTACTCGAAGGTCACCGTGGACCGCGGCTTGCGCGCGACGTAGCGCTGGCAGGCGGCGATGAGCTCGGCGATCGGGTACTTCTTGTTGATCGGCACCAGTTCGGTGCGCAGGTCGTCGGTCGGCGCGTGCAGCGAGACCGCCAGGGACACGTCGCTCTCCGCGCCGAGGCGGTCGATCTGCGGCACGAGACCGGAGGTCGAGAGGGTGACGCGCCGGTTGGCGAGGCCCAACCCCAGGTCGTCGCGCATGACGCTCATCGCGCGCACGACGTTGTCGAAGTTCAGCAGCGGCTCCCCCATCCCCATCATCACCACGTTGGTGAGCTTGCGGATGCCGTGCGGCACGTTGCCCAGGTGGCGCGCGGCGATCCACACCTGGCCGATGATCTCGGCCGCCGACAGGTTGCGGTTGAAGCCCTGGGTCGCGGTCGAGCAGAAGCTGCAGTTGAGGCCGCACCCCACCTGGGACGAGACGCAGAGCGTGCCGCGGGTCCGGTCGGGGATGAAGACGGTCTCGACGGCGTTGCCGCCGTCCATGCCGAGCAGCCACTTGTGGGTGCCGTCGGCCGAGGGCTTCTCGAAGAGGATCTTCGGCGGGACCACCTCGGCGTGCTCCTCGAGCTTGGCGCGCAGCGCCTTGCCGAGGTCGGTCATGTTCGCGAACTCGGTCTCGTGACGGTGGTAGATCCACTTCATCACCTGGTGCGCGCGGAAGGTCTTCTCGCCGAGGGTGTCGGCGAAGAAGCGCTCCATGCCCTCGCGGTCGAGGTCGAGCAGGTTCGTGCGGGTGGAAACCGTAGTCACGTGGGCGGACCGGATTCGAGGAGACCGCGCCGGCAGGATGCCGGCGCGGGTGAAGCGGGTTCAGCGACCGAAGAAGTACTCGATCTCGGTCTTGGCGGTGTCCGGGCCATCGGAACCATGCACGGCATTGGCGTCGATGGACTCGGCGAAGTCGGCGCGGATGGTGCCCGGCGCGGCGTCCTTGGGGTTGGTCGCGCCCATGAGCTCGCGGTTCTTGGCGATGGCGTTCTCGCCCTCGAGAACCTGGATCATCACCGGGCCCGACACCATGAAGTCGACCAGCGCCTTGAAGAACGGGCGCTCGCGATGCACCGCGTAGAAGCCCTCCGCCTCCTCCCGCGACAGCTGCGCCATGCGCGCCGCCACGATCTTGAGGCCGGCCTTCTCGAAGCGGGTGTAGATCTCGCCGATGACGTTCTTGGCGACGGCGTCGGGCTTGATGATGGAAAGGGTGCGTTCCTGCGCCATGGTTCGGGTCGAACTCCTGCAACGTGTTGGTGGGCCCGCCGCTTGCGACGCCGACGACGAAACCGCCGAAGTATCGGCGGATCGCAGGCTTAGCGGAAATTCGCGAGGAATTCTAGCGGATCGTCGACGTGGCGCATACGGTCCGTTCCGCTCTTTTGGCGATTTGATTCAGTCCCGCCGCGGGGCGTACGATGAAACACATGTTTGAATCGAACGTTCGCTGGCCGTGAATGCGGCGCCCCAGTTCAGCACCAAGGAGCGCATCCTCGGCGCCGCGGAGGAGCTGTTCGCGCAGCAGGGCTTCGCAGGCACCTCCCTGCGCGAGGTGACCCGGCGCGCCGACGTCAACATCGCCGCCGTCAACTACCACTTCGGCTCCAAGGAGAACCTCGTCAACGAGGTGTTCCGGCGGCGCATGGACGACATGAGCGCGCGCCGCCTGCAGGCCCTGCACAGGGCCGTGGCGCGCGATCCGTCGGACCTCGAGGGCATCCTCGCCGCCTTCATCGAGCCGCCCCTGGCGCTGGCCATCGACCGCTCCGGCTCCGCCTTCGTCCGCATCATCGCCCGCGCCTACGCCGAGAAGAACGACGGGCTGCGGCGCTTCCTCTCCGACAACTACGGGCACGTGCTGCGCGAGTTCGCCCGCGCGATCGCCGTCGCTCTCCCGGAGCTCGACCGCGACGACCTCTACTGGCGCCTCGACTTCACCGCCGGCGCGCTCACCTACGCGATGGCCGACTTCGGCATCACCCAGCGCGCCGACGGCCGCTCCGAAGCGGCCCACTGCCGCGACGCGGCGCAGGCGCTCATCCAGTTCGCCGCGGCCGGCCTGCGGGCACCCCGCACCCTGAGAACCGATCCAGAACAAGGACTTGAGAAACATGCCTAAAGCAATTCCTGTCCGCCGCGCCGCCGTCCTGGGCGCCGGTGTCATGGGCGCGCAGATCGCCGCGCACCTGGTCAACGCAGGTGTGGACACCATCCTGTTCGACCTGCCCGCGAAGGAGGGCAACCCGAACGGCGTCGTCGAGAAGGCCATCGCCGGTCTCGCCAAGCTGTCGCCCTCCCCGCTCGCCCACAAGGACCTCGCGCGGCGGATCGTGCCGGCGAACTACGACCAGCACCTCGACCTGCTCGCGGGCTGCGACCTGGTGATCGAGGCCATCGCGGAGCGCATGGACTGGAAGAAGGCGCTCTACGAACGCATCGAGAACCACGTCGCGCCGCACGCGGTGCTGGCGACCAACACCTCGGGCCTCGGCATCGACGAACTCGCGAAGGTGCTGCCCGAGGCCCTGCGCGCCCGCTTCTGCGGCGTGCACTTCTTCAACCCGCCGCGCTACATGCACCTGGCCGAGCTGATCCCCGGGTCGGCCACCTCGCGCGAGGTCCTGGAGGGGCTCGAAGCCTTCCTGGTGACGACGCTCGGCAAGGGCGTGGTCTACGCGCGCGACACCCCGAACTTCATCGGCAACCGCATCGGCGTGTTCTCGATGCTCTCCGCCATGCACCACACCGAGGCCTTCGGCCTGGGCTTCGACGTCGCGGACGCGTTGACCGGTCCCGGCATCGGTCGCCCGAAGTCGGCGACCTATCGCACGGCGGACGTGGTGGGACTGGACACCCTCGCCCACGTCGTCAGGACGATGGCCGATACCCTCCCGGACGACCCCTGGCATCGCTATTTCAGGACGCCGGAGTGGCTCGCGGCGCTGATCGAGAAGGGCGCGCTCGGGCAGAAGGCCGGCGCGGGGATCTACCGCAAGGCCGGCAAGACCATCCAGGTGCTCGACCTCGCGAAGCAGGACTACCGCGACGCGGACGCGCAGCCCGACGCGGAGGTCGCGGAGCTGCTCAGGATCAAGGATCCGGCCGAGAAGTTCGCGCGCCTGCGCGGCAGCGCGAACCCGCAGGCGCAGTTCCTGTGGGCGATCTTCCGCGACCTCTTCCACTACAGCGCCTATCACCTGAAGGACATCGCGCAGACCGCGCGCGACGTCGATCTGGCGATCCGCTGGGGCTACGGCTGGAAGATCGGCCCGTTCGAGACCTGGCAGGCCGCCGGCTGGAAGCAGGTGGCGGGCTGGATCGAGGAGGACATCCGAGCCGGCAAGGCCATGTCCGACGCGCCGCTCCCCGCCTGGGTGGGCGCCCGCGAGGGCGTGCACGGTGCCGACGGCAGCTACGGGCCGGAGGCGGACCGGCCGCTCGGCCGCTCCGGCCTCGCGGTCTACGCGCGGCAGCGCTTCCCCGACCCGGTGCTCGGGGAGCGTGCGCCGCAGGGCGAGACGGTGATGGAGACCGATGCCCTGCGCGTGTGGCATGACGGCGACGGCATCGCCGTCGCCTCCTTCAAGACCAAGATGAACACCGTCTCCGACGGCGTGCTCGACGGCCTGCAGGAGGCCGTGGCGCTGGCCGAGAAGGACTTCGACGGTCTGGTGATCTGGCAGCACGGCGAGCAGTTCTCCGCCGGCGCCGATCTCAAGGGCGCGCTGGGCCTGCTGCAGGCGGGCAAGGTGGCCGACTTCGAGAAGATGGTCGAGAACTTCCAGGCGACCAGCCAGCGCATCAAGTACGCGCTGGTGCCGGTGGTGGCGGCGGTGCGCGGCCTCGCTCTCGGCGGCGGCTGCGAGTTCCAGATGCACGCGGCGCGCACCGTGCTCGCCATGGAGAGCTACGTCGGGCTGGTCGAGGCCGGCGTGGGCCTGCTGCCGGCCGGCGGCGGGCTGAAGGAGATCGCGGTGCGCGCGGCGGCCAAGGCGGGCCCCGGCGGCGACGTGTTCGACGCGCTCAAGCCGTGGTTCGAGACGGTCGCCATGGCGAAGGTGTCGGGCTCGGCGCGCGAGGCGCAGGCCCTGGGCCTGGCCCGGCCGGACGACGTGGTCGTGATGAACGCCCACGAACTCCTCCACGTGGCCAAGGGGCAGGCCCGCGCGCTCGCCGACGCCGGCTACCGCCCGCCCCTTCCTGCGCGGCAGATCCCGGTCGCCGGCGACGTGGGCATCGCCACCTTCAAGGCGCAGCTGGTCAACATGCTGGAAGGCCGTTTCATCTCGCAGCACGACTTCGAGATCGCCTCGCGCATCGCGACCGTAATGTGCGGCGGCGACGTCGACCGCGGGGCACTGGTGGACGAGGACTGGCTGATCCACCTGGAGCGCCGGCACTTCGTCGAGCTCGCCCAGATGGCCAGGACCCAGGAGCGCATCCAGCACACGCTCACCACCGGCAAGCCGCTGCGGAACTGACCTGCGCGGAACGAACGACACCCCTTCTTCCGCGCGCGGCCATCGGGCCGCGTACCGAACCGGAGTACTCCATGAGCAAGCAGATCCAGGACGCCTACATCGTCGCCGCCACCCGCACCCCGGTGGGCAAGGCGGGCCGCGGCGTCTTCCGCAACACCCGCCCCGACGACCTCCTCGCGCACGTGCTGCGCGCGGTCGTCGCACAGGCCCCCGGCATCGACCTGGCGCGGCTCGACGACATCATCGTCGGCTGCGCCATGCCCGAGGCCGAGCAGGGCATGAACGTGGCGCGCATCGGCGCGCTGCTGGCCGGCATCCCCGATACCGTCGGCGCGCAGACCATCAACCGCTTCTGCTCGTCCGGCCTGCAGGCGGTCGCCCTGGCGGCCGACAAGATCCGCCTCGGCGAGGCCGACCTGATGATCGGCGCGGGCACCGAGAGCATGTCGATGGTGCCGATGATGGGCAACAAGGTCGCGATGAACCCCGCGATCTACCGCGACGAGAACGTCGCCATCGCCTACGGCATGGGCATCACCGCGGAGAAGGTCGCCGAGCAGTGGAAGGTCTCGCGCGAGGACCAGGACGCCTTCGCCCTCGCCTCGCACCACAAGGCGATCCGCGCGATCGAGGCCGGCGAGTTCCGCGAGGAGATCACCCCCTACGAGGTGCAGTCGCGCCAGCCGGACCTGGGACGCCACGCGGTGTCGGAACGCAGCCGTACCGTCGACACCGACGAGGGCCCGCGCGCGGACACCACGATCGAGGCGCTGGCCCGTCTGCGGCCGGTGTTCCGCAACGGCGGCAGCGTCACCGCGGGCAACTCCTCGCAGACGTCCGATGGCGCGGCCGCCGTGCTGCTCGCGTCGGAGAAGGCGATCAAGGACTACGGGCTGACCCCGCTGGCACGCTTCCACGGCTTCTCCGTGGCCGGCGTCAAGCCCGAGATCATGGGCATCGGCCCGATCGCGGCCATCCCCAAGGCCCTCGCCCGCACCGGAATCCGCCAGGAGCAGCTGGACTGGATCGAGCTCAACGAGGCCTTCGCGGCGCAGGCGCTCGCCGTCATCCGCGACGTGGGCCTCGATCCCGACAAGGTCAACCCGCTGGGCGGCGCCATCGCCCTCGGCCACCCGCTGGGCGCGACCGGCGCGATCCGCGTGGCGACGCTCGTGCATGGACTGCGCCGACGCCAGCAGAAGTACGGCATGGTGACCATGTGCATCGGCACCGGCATGGGCGCGGCCGGGATCTTCGAGGCGCTCTGACGCGCCTCCTCTTCCTGTCTAGCAGAACGAAGAACGGCGCCCCTGGGGCGCCGTTCTTCATGGTCCGTTCTGGCGGAACCGTCTTTTCCGCCCCGGGGCCGAGGGCTCAGGCCATGCCCTTCTCCGCGTCGAGCAGCGCCTGGCGCATGGCGGCCAGCGTCGACTCGCGCAGCTTGGGGTTGTCGAGCGCGAAGCGCATGTTGGCCTCGACCACGCCCTGGTGCTGGCCGCAGTCGAAGCGCGTGCCCATGAAGCGGTACGCGAGCGCGGGCTTCCGCTGCAGCAGCGTGGCGATGGCGTCGGTCAGCTGGATCTCCCCGCCGGCGCCGGGGGTGGTGTTCTCCAGCAGGTCGAAGATGCTCCCGTCGAGGACGTAGCGGCCGACCACCGCGAGCGTCGTCGGCGCCTCTTCCGGCCGGGGCTTCTCGACGATGGCGGAGATGCGCCCGAAGCGGTCCGAGAAGTCCTCGGTCGCGACGATGCCGTAGCTGCCGGTCGCCGCGCGCGGCACGTCCTCGACCGCGATGACGCTGGCCGACTCGCGCTCCGCCAGGTCGGCCATCTGCTTGAGCGCGCCGTCGCCGCCGCGGTTCCAGATGAGGTCGTCCGGCAGCAGCACCGCGAACGGCTCGTCGCCGACGATGGGCTTGGCCTGCAGCACGGCGTGCCCGAGCCCGAGCGCCTCCGCCTGGGTCACGAACACCGCCCGGACCCCGTCGGGCAGCACGTGCCGCACCAGCTCGAGCTGCTCGGTCTTGCCCGCGCGCGCGAGCTTCTGCTCGAGCTCGTAGGCCTTGTCGAAGTAGTCGGCGACCGCGTGCTTGTAGCGGTTGGTCACGAAGATCAGGGTGTCGCAGCCCGCTTCGATCGCCTCGTCCACCGCATACTGGATCAGCGGTCTGTCGACGATCGGCAGCATCTCCTTGGGAACCGTCTTGGTCGCCGGCAGGAAGCGGGTGCCGAGGCCCGCCACGGGAAAGACGGCTTTGCGGATGCGCTTGCTTCGGGCTTCTGTCATTGGGTGGACACGTCCTTTCTTCTCAGGGGGAATGGCGTGACGACGGCGCTCGCGCTCGGGCTGCCTTCAGCGGCATCCGGCCGGTAGTCGGGCATGGTGTCCTGGAGCAGTTGCCGGAGCGTGTCGTCGTCGCAGCGGGCCACGGCCTCCTCCGCCGCCACGAGCGCCGCCCTGAGCGCCACCGGGTCGATGTGGCGGGGCAGCGCCTGCATGATCTTGGCGTGGGCCGTGCCGCGATAGTCTTCATCGGCGTGGAAGAGGGTCTCGTGAAGGCGCTCCCCCGGCCGCAGCCCCGTGTACTCGATGGGGATCTCGCTGCCGGGACGCTTGCCCGCGAGCCGGATCATCTGCTCGGCGAGCACCCGGATCGGCACCGGCTCGCCCATGTCCAGGGTGTAGATCGCCTCCTGGGAGTCCATCGCCGCCGCCTGCAGGATCAGCTGGCAGGCCTCGGGAATGGTCATGAAGTAGCGGGTGACCTCGGGATGGGTGACCGTCACCGGACCGCCGCTGCGGATCTGCTCGCGGAACAGCGGGACCACGCTGCCCGCCGAGTCCAGCACGTTGCCGAAGCGCACCGTGACGAACTGCGTGGTCGCGCCCTGCGCGAACATCTGGCAGGCGAGCTCGGCGAGCCGCTTGGAGGCGCCGAGCACGTTGACCGGGTTCACCGCCTTGTCGGTCGAGATGAGCACGAAGGTTCCCACGCCGGTCTCGCGCGAAAGACGCGCCATCGTCGCCGTCGCCAGCGTGTTGTTGCGCACCGCTTCGCGGACGTGCTCCTCGAGCAGGGGGACCTGCTTGTAGGCGGCGGCGTGGAAGACCGCCTGCGGACGCGTCCGGCGGAGCGTGCGGCGCATCAGCGCGGTGTCGCCGCAGTCGCCGAGGACCGGCAGCACCTGAAGATCCGGATGGGTCTCCTGCAGCTCGGTGGCGATCCTCAGGAGCAGGAGCTCGGAACGCTCGACCAGGATCAGGCGCGCCACGCCCAGCTGGGCGCACTGCCGGCACAGCTCGGAGCCGATCGAGCCGCCCGCGCCGGTCACCAGCACCGCGCGCCCACCGATCCAGCGCCTGACCGGCGCCCACTCCGGCAGCACCGGGTCGCGCCCGAGGAGATCCTCGATCGCCACCTCCTTGAGCTCGCCGGGCGCGTAGCGGCCTTCCAGCACGTCGTCGAGCCGGGGCACGGTGCGGAACGGCAGGCCCGTCTCGTCGCAGCGCGCGACGATCTCCCGCATCTGCTCGGGCGTGGCCGACGGCATGGCGATGACCAGCATGCCGGCGGCGGTCTCGTGCGCGATCTCGCCGAGACCGTCGATGCCGCCGAGAACGGGGACGCCGTGGACCTTGGCGCCGTGCAGGCGCCTGTCGTCGTCCAGCAGCCCGATCGGCGCATACCGCGGATCGCGCTGCAGGTCGCGCAGCAGGGCCTCGCCCGCATGCCCGGCGCCCAGCACGAGCAGGCGCACGCGGCTCTCGCCCCCGGTCCGCCGCATCTGGCCGTCCTTCCAGGTCCGGTACAGCAGGCGCGGGGTGCCCAGCAGGAAGGCCAGCGTCAGCGGATACAGCGCGAGGACCGTCCGCGGCAGCTCCTCCGCGCGATAGTTGAAGAAGAGCGCCACGAGGATCAGTACCGCACCGATCACCGACGCCTTGAGAATGTTGATCAGGTCCGGGACGCTCGCGAACCGCCATAGGCCTCGATAGAGGCCGACCCGCCAGAACACCAGGCCCTGCAGGGCCAGCACCAGCAGGACCTGGCCACGCAGATGCTCCAGGGACGGACCGCCCTCGGCGTAGCTGTAGCGCAGGAGCATGAGCCCGACCCAGCAGGCGCCGGCCCAGGCGAGGTCGTGGACGATGATCGCCAGCCGCGGCCCCCACGGCGAGAAACGCTCGCGCAGCAAGTTCATCCAGCCACCCGACGCGCTCCGGCCCGGAGCCGGCGACGCGTCCACATCCAGATGGCCGCACCGCTAGTCATGACGATCACGCTCACGCTCAACTGCCATTCGAAGGGAAGCTGCACCAGATACGACGCGAGCAGGCAAACCGTCGCGGTCCAGAGCGCATAGGCCCGCGTCACGGGCCAGTGGCGTGCGCAGCGGCGCGCCATCCATTGGTAGAGGTGCTCGCGGTGCCCCTCCCACCAGGTGCGGCGCTGGAGTATCCGCTTCAGCAGGGTCAAGCCAGCGTCAAGCCCGAATGCACTCACCGCCAACAGCGCGAGAGGCCACGACAGCTGCCCGTCCTGCACGGTCCATACCAGCAGGGCGGCCAGCAGGAACCCGAGCGCACCGCTTCCCACGTCGCCCATGAAGATGCGCGCACGCGGTGCGTTGAAGGGAAGGAAGCCGGCGACGCCCGCCGCGAGCACCGCCGCCACGGAGGCCGCGGCGGTGGGCCATGCGAGCAGCGCGATGAATGCCGCGACCAGGAGCGCCTGCGATCCCGCGAGGCCGTCGATTCCGTCCATGAAATTCCACGCGTTGACCAGGCCGGTCACGAAGAAGACCGCGATGCACAGCAGAGCCAGCGACGGCAGGTCGGTGGGCACGCCGATCAGGGCGGCGCAGCATACCCCGGCGGCAAGCAGGTGGACGAGCAGACGCCAGCGCGCCGGCACCGACCGGACGTCGTCGGCCGCGCCGATGCCCGCGACCATCGCCAGCCCGATGCCGACGGCCGCGAACTGCGCGGCGTGCGCCGGCTGCAGTGCGGCACCTGCCAGGATGCCGAGCAGCGCGACGACGACGAAGCCGATGCCGCCGGCCCGCGGCGTCGCCACGACGTGGGAGCGGCGCCGCCCCGGCAGGTCCAGGATGCGCCTGCGCAGCGCCCAGCTCCGTACCGTCCAGGTGATCGCGGCCGAGACGGCCGCGGCGACGGGCAGCGCCAGAAGCGGCAGCGCGACGGCAGCGGGCTCGGCCGCGGTCAATCGCTCACCATGTTGCGGACCGGCTTGATCGTGTCCCAGCTCTTGCAGCTGGGGCACTGCCAGTGGTGGGAACGCGCGCCGAACCCGCAACGCGAACAGCGGTAGGTCGGGCTGCGCACGATGAGCTGGTCGTTGATCTGCTTGAGCGTCTGCAGCGCCGCGGCCGGATCCGCGCCGGCATTCAGCGTCAGGTCGATCAGCGCGCCCTCTCCGCGCACCGACGGCCGCTGGCGCACCTGCGTGGTCAGAAAACGCAGCGCCGCTGCGCGGCCTTCCTCGTGCTCCAGAAGACGGGTCAGCGCGAGGATCGGCGACACCCCGCTGTAGTGCTCGATCATCTCGGAGAGGAAGGCGCGCGCACGCGCGCTTTCGGCCCGGCGCTCGTAGCACGCCAGCAGCGGGGGCAGGATCTCGGGCAGATAGTCGACGTCGTGCCGCGCCGCGCGCTCGAAGGCACGGATGGCGGCCTGGTCGTTGCCCGCAGCCACCTCCAGTCGCGCCTCGATCAGCCCCGCGCGCACGCAATGGCTGTCCGCCGCATAGGCGTCGGCAAGCTCGCGGCGCGCGCCTTCGACATCGCCGCGCAGCCGCGCCTGCTCGGCGAGCTCGCAGTGGAACTGGGCGATCAGGGGACCCATCGGCTCGTCGGCGATCGCCTCGTAGCGGCGTGCGTGCTCGATGGCCTTGGTCCAGTCGCGCTCGGCCTGGTAGATCGAGATGAGGTGCTTGAGCGCCCGCGGCGCGTGGATGCGCAACTGCACCAGGTCGCTGAAGAGCGTCTCCGCGCGGTCCAGCAGGCCGGCACGCATGTAGTCCTCGCCCAGCGCGAGGATGGCGCGCGTCTTCTGCTCGTCGGACAGGCCCGGCCGCGCGATGAGGCCCTGGTGCAGGCGGATCGCGCGGTCGACCTCGCCGCGGCGCCGGAACAGGTGACCGAGCGCGAACTGCGTCTCGAGCGTGTCCTTGTCGACCTCGGCGATCTCGAGGAAGACCTCGATCGCCTTGTCCTGCTGCTCGTTGAGGATGTAGTTGAGGCCGCGGAAATAGGTGCTCGCCAGCGTGCTCGCGCGCTGGCCCTGGACGCGAACGCCGCCGCGGCGTCCCGCCCACCAGCCGCTCGCCGCCGCCACGGGCAGCAGCGCCAGCAGGAGCCAGACGAAACCGTTCACGGTGCGGACAGGTCCGCGGCGTCCGGAGACTGGCCGTCCGCAACCGTGGCCGACGCCTGCTGGCGGAGCCTGCGCCGCAGCGGCCAGATCACGCCCAGTTCGAGCACCAGGCCGCCGACGATGGCGCCCAGCAGGAGCGCGACCAGCAGCGACAGCCCGACCGGAGCGGCCTCGATCTGCCGGAGGCCGAAGTCGAGGGCGACGGTATGGGAATTCAATGCGCCGAAGACGACCCCGATGCCGACGCACAGGATCGCGACCATCCATTGCACTATGCGCATCGCCAGGCCCTTTGCGCTCAAGAACTTGCCGCGCAGTCTAGCCGAGGCGGTTTAATTGCGGGAAGCGTCTACCGGCGCGTTGTTCACGCGCTCGCGCAGTTCCTTGCCCGGC
This sequence comes from Coralloluteibacterium thermophilum, assembly GCF_042654365.1. NCBI lineage: Bacteria > Pseudomonadati > Pseudomonadota > Gammaproteobacteria > Lysobacterales > Lysobacteraceae > Coralloluteibacterium > Coralloluteibacterium thermophilum. The sequence continues at coordinate 17,461 of NZ_JBHSGG010000014.1, read as the reverse complement.
TTGAAGTGCGGGACGTGCTTGCCCGGAAGCGCGACGGACTCGCCGGTCTTGGGATTGCGGCCGATGCGGGGCGGCCGGAAGTGCAGGGAAAAGCTGCCGAACCCGCGGATCTCGATGCGGTCGCCGTTGGCGAGCGCGCTGCTCATCATCTCCAGCAGGGTCTTGACGGAGAGATCGACGTCGTCGGCCTTCAGGTGGGCCTGCTGACGCGCGAGCGTCTCGATCAGTTCGGACTTGGTCATCGAGGACATGGGGTGGACACGGCCATGAAGGTCCCGCGGCCCGGCTGAGCCGGGCCGCGGGCGGTCTTGCTTGGAACGGCAGCCTTACTCGGACTTGTTGCCGAGCTGCTCGCGGAGCAGCGCGCCGAGCTTGGTGGTGCCGGTGGCGGCAGCGGCGCTGGATGCCGAGTACTCGGCCAGCGCTTCCTGCACGTCGGCCTCGTCCTTGGCGCGGATCGAGAGCTGCAGCGAGCGGCCCTTGCGATCCATGCCGATGAACTTGGCCTCGACGGTGTCGCCCACCTTCAGGTACTGGGTGGCGTCGTCCACGCGCTCCTTGGCGATGTCGTTCGCGCGCAGGTAGCCCTCGATGCCGTCGCCGAGCTGGATGGTCGCACCGCGTGCGTCCACTTCCTTGACGGTACCGGTGACGATGCTGTTCTTCGGATTCGCCGCCATGAACTGGCCGAACGGATCCTGCTCCAGCTGCTTCACGCCCAGCGAGATGCGCTCGCGCTCCGGATCGACCGCAAGCACCACTGCCTCGAGCTCGTCGCCCTTCTTGAACTGGCGGACGATGTCCTCGCCGGTGGCGTTCCAGGAGATGTCGGACAGGTGCACCAGACCGTCGATGCCGCCTTCCAGGCCGATGAAGATGCCGAAGTCGGTGATCGACTTGATCTGGCCGGAGACCTTGTCGCCCTTCTTGTGCATCGCCGAGAAGGCTTCCCACGGGTTCGACTGGCACTGTTTGATGCCGAGCGAGATGCGGCGACGCTCCTCGTCCACGTCGAGCACCATGACCTCGACCTCGTCGCCGACCTGCACGACCTTGGACGGGTTGACGTTCTTGTTGGTCCAGTCCATCTCGGACACGTGCACCAGGCCCTCGACGCCCGGCTCGATCTCGACGAACGCGCCGTAGTCGGTGACGTTGGAGACCTTGCCGTGCATGCGGGCGCCGGTCGGGTAGCGACGCGAGATGTTGTCCCACGGATCCTCGCCCAGCTGCTTCAGGCCGAGGCTGACGCGGTTGCGCTCGCGGTCGAACTTGAGCACGCGGACGTCGAGCTCGTCGCCGACGTTGACCACCTCGGACGGATGGCGCACGCGCTTCCAGGCCATGTCGGTGATGTGCAGCAGGCCGTCGATGCCGCCCAGATCGACGAACGCACCGTAGTCGGTGAGGTTCTTGACCACGCCCTTGATGATCGCGCCTTCCTGCAGGCGCTCGAGCAGCGCCTCGCGCTCCTCGGAGTGCTCGCTCTCGACCACCGCGCGGCGGGAGACGACCACGTTGTTGCGCTTGCGGTCGAGCTTGATGAGCTTGAACTCGAGTTCCTTGCCCTCGAGGTAGCTGGGATCGCGCACGGGGCGCACGTCGACCAGCGAGCCGGGCAGGAACGCGCGCACGTCCTTGATGTCGACGGTGAAGCCGCCCTTGACCTTGCCGCTGATGCGGCCGGTGATGGTGGCGTTCTCCTCGAGCGCCTGCTCGAGCTCGTCCCACACCATGGCGCGCTTGGCCTTCTCGCGCGACAGCACGGTCTCGCCGAAGCCGTTCTCGAGCGCGTCGAGCGCGACCTTGACCTGGTCGCCGACCTTGATCTCGACCTCGCCCTGCTCGTTCCGGAACTGTTCGATCGGGACGATGCCCTCGGACTTCAGGCCGGCGTGCACCACCACCACGTCGTCGCGGACCTCGACGACGGTGCCGGTGACGATGGAGCCGGGCTTGAGCTTGGCCAGACTGGCCTGGCTCTGTTCGAACAGTTCGGCAAATGATTCGGTCATGTTGAATGTCTCGGTTGAACACACGGAGCGGACGCCGCTCGGCGCACGCTCCACCTGTTGTGCGGCGAGGGATCGCCGCTGGTGGGTTGACCGGACGACGGTCCGGGGGCGTCTGCTGCGTGCGATGCAGGCATCGGGCGCCGGCGACGGCCGATCAGGCCGTCGGGACGACCAGGTCGAGCACGCGCTGGACCACGACGTCGACCGGCGTACCGGTGGTGTCGACCAGCACCGCGTCCTCGGCGGGCCGGAGCGGCGCCACCGCACGCTGGGCGTCGCGGGCGTCGCGGGCGAGAATCTCGCGCAGCAGACCGGCGAGAGTAACCGAAACCCCCTTCTCCTTCAACTGCTTATATCGCCGCTCGGCACGTTCCTCGGCGCTGGCGGTCAGGAACACCTTGTAGCGGGCCTCGGGGAAGATGACGGTGCCCATGTCGCGACCGTCGGCGACCAGGCCCGGGAGCTGCCGGAACGCCCGCTGGCGGTCGCGCAGCGCGGCCCGCACCTCGGGAATGGCGGCGATCGCGGAGGCCGCGGCGCCGGTGATCTCGGTCCGCAGCTCGGGGGTGGCGTCCGTCCCGTTCACCAGGACGCGGGGCTCCTCGCTGCCCTCGCCCACGAACTCGACCCGGGTGTCGAAGGTGCAGCGCACCAGCGCCGCATGGTCGGAGAAGTCGATGTCGGCCCAGCCGGCGGCGAGCCCCACCGCGCGATAGAGCGCGCCCGAATCGAGGTAGTGCCAGCCCAGCCGCGCGGCGACCGCGCGGCTGATGGTGCCCTTGCCGGAACCGGAGGGGCCGTCGATGGTCAGGACGGGAACGGCGGGATCGCTCATGGGCGCCTTCTTGCAAGGGAGGAGGCGCTAGTCTACCGCCCGCTCCGCGCGCGCCCGGGCATGCCGTTGATCGCAGGCCGAATCTCCCGCTATACTCGCGGGCTTGCCAACACCCGCCGAGAGTGCGCCATGAAAGTCCTGTCCTCCCTGAAGTCGGCCAAGAGCCGGCATCGCGACTGCAAGGTCGTGCGCCGTCGCGGCAAGGTCTTCGTGATCTGCAAGTCGAACCCGCGTTTCAAGGCGCGCCAGCGCTGAAGCCTCCGGCGGCCACGCGCCGCCGTGAGCACGACGAGGCCGCGGAAGCGGCCTTTTTCGTATCCGCGACGCGGCTCGATGGCGGCGGCATGCCGCTTCTGCTAGAACGTGCCGCACCGCAACCACCCCGCGCCCCTCCGGAGAATCGCCGATGCTTCGCGCCGTCCTGCTTGGTCTCATGGTGTCCGCCGCCGTCGTCCTGCCCGCGCAGGCCGACACCCTGCTGATCGATCGCGTGGCGGCCAAGCCGCTCGACATGCCGAGCCGCGGCACCACGGCCGCCCAGGTCGAGGCCCGCTACGGCGCCCCGGCGAGCAGGCTGGAGCCGCGCGGCGGACAGAAGGCGCAGTGGCCCACCATCAACCGCTGGGTCTATCCCGAGTTCACCGTCTACTTCGAGCGCGACCGGGTGATCGACGTGGTGGCCAACCAGGCCATGGCCAACGAGATCGGCCCCAAGCCCGCCTACTAAGGTCTTCATGACGACGTTCCGTTTTCCCGCGGAGTGGGAGCCCCAGTCCGCGGTGGTGGTGGCGTGGCCGCACCAGGACACCGACTGGGCCGAGCGCCTGGAGGCGGTCGAGGGCAGCTACGAGAAGCTGGTGGCCGCCATCGCCGCTCGCCAGCAGGTGATCGTCTGCGTCGCCGACGCGGAGGTCCGTGCGCGCGCGGCGCGGCGGCTGGCTGCCGCGGGCGTCGCCGAGGCGCGCCTGCGCTTCGTCGAGATCCCCTACGACGACACCTGGCTGCGCGACTCGGGGCCGATCACCCTCGCCGGCGAGGGGCGCTTCCGCCTGCTCGACTTCCGCTTCACCGGCTGGGGCGGGAAGTTCGACGCCACCCGCGACGACCAGCTCGTACAGGGTCTGCACGCGCAGGGGCTGTTCGGCGGCGCGGAGCTGGAAACCATCGATTTCGCGCTCGAGGGCGGCGCCATCGAGACCGACGGCCAAGGCACCCTGCTCTCCACCTGGCGCTGCCTGCACGAACGCCACCCGGAGGCGGACCGCGACGCGGTCGCCGCCATCCTCCGCCGCGCGCTGCGGGTGGACCGCGTGCTGTGGCTGGACCACGGCTACCTCGAGGGCGACGACACCGACGCCCACATCGACACCCTCGCCCGCTTCGCCGCGCCCGACGCCATCGTCTTCCAGGCCTGCGACGACCCGGCCGACAGCCACCATGCGGAGCTCGCTGCCATGGCCGCGGAGATCGCCGCCCTGCGCACGCGCGACGGCCGGCCCTACCGGCTGTTCCCGCTGCCGTGGGCGCGCCCGATCCGGGACGGCGAGCGCCGCCTGGCCGCCTCCTACGCCAACTTCCTGATCGTCAACGGCGCGGTCCTGATGCCCGCCTACGACGATCCGGCCGACGCCGCCGCGCAGGCCGTGCTTGAAAATGCCTTCCCGGACCACGAGATCGTCCCGGTCCCCTGCCGCCCGCTGATCTGGCAGAACGGCAGCCTGCACTGCGTCACGATGCAGTTGCCGCACGGGCTGGTCTGAACCGTCCCGATCACCGCCGACCGCCGCGCCTGCGGCGGTCGTGCCCCAGGAGCTTCCCGATGTCCCACCGCACCCTGCCCGTCGCGCTCGTCCAGGAGCGCAACCACGGCGATGCCGAGGCCAACCTCGCGGTCATCGCCGAGCGCATCGCCGAGGCCGCCCGCGGCGGCGCACGGCTGGTCCTGCTGCAGGAGCTGCACAACGGCGCCTACTTCTGCCAGCACGAGAACGTCTGCGAGTTCGACCTGGCCGAGCCCATCCCGGGCCCCAGCACCGAGCGCCTGGGCGCGCTCGCGAAGCAGCACGGGGTGGTCATCGTGGCGTCGCTGTTCGAGCGCCGCGCGGCCGGGCTCTACCACAACACCGCGGTGGTGCTGGAAAGCGACGGCAGCCTCGCCGGCAAGTACCGGAAGATGCACATCCCGGACGACCCCGGCTTCTACGAGAAGTTCTACTTCACGCCCGGCGACCTGGGCTTCGAGCCGATCGACACCTCGGTCGGCCGCCTCGGCGTGCTGGTGTGCTGGGACCAGTGGTACCCGGAGGGCGCGCGCCTGATGGCGCTGGCCGGCGCCGAGCTGCTGCTGTATCCCACGGCGATCGGCTGGGATCCGGACGATGCCGACGACGAGAAGGCGCGCCAGCGCGAGGCATGGATCCTGAGCCATCGCGGCCACGCGGTGGCCAACGGCCTGCCGGTGCTCTCGTGCAACCGCATCGGTCACGAACCCTCCCCCCTCGGCGCCTCCGGCATCGACTTCTGGGGCTCGAGCCACGTCCTCGGCCCGCAGGGCGAGGTGCTCGCCGAGGCGTCCACCGACCGCCCGCAGATCCTGCGCGCCGAGGTGGACCTGGGCCGCAGCGAGCAGGTGCGCCGCATCTGGCCGTTCCTGCGCGACCGCCGCATCGACGCCTACGGCGACCTCCTGCGCCGCTATCGCGACTGATCGTCGCCCACGGCGCGCAGTCCGCGCGCCCCCGCATCGAGACCGCATGAGCCCCGACGACCGTTCCGCCTCTCCCTCCGGCCCCGCCCGGAACGACGCTCCGCTCGAGGGACAGCCGCATGCCATTGTCGAACGCGACGGCGTGCGCTACACACTCCTCGGCACCGCCCACGTCTCGCGCAGCAGCGTGGAGACCGTCGAGGCGCTGCTGGACGGGGCGCACTACGACATGGTCGCGGTCGAACTCGACGAGCAGCGCCACCGCGCACTCGACGACCCCGACGCCATGGCCAAGCTGGACCTGGTGCAGGTGATCCGCAGCGGCAGGATGCCGGTGTTCGCCGCCAACCTGGGACTGGCTGCCTACCAGCGCAGGCTTTCCGAGCAGCTCGGGGTCGAACCGGGCGCCGAACTCAAGGCCGCGGCGCGGCGCGCGCAGGAGCACGGCGTGACGCTGGCGCTGATCGACCGCGACGTCGGCATCACCTTCCGCCGCACGATGGCGCAGCTGGGCTTCTGGGGCCGCGCCAAGCTGAGCGCCAGCCTCTTCCTCAGCCTGTTCGGCGACGAGGAGGTCAGCGAGGCCGACATCGAGGCGCTCAAGACCGGCGACATGCTCGAGAGCAGCTTCGGCGAGTTCGCGCGCGAGAACCCGGCGCTGTACCGCAGCCTGATCGCCGAGCGCGACACCTACATGGCCGCCGCGCTGCGCGAGGATGCGCAGCGCCACGGGGCGCGCAACGTGCTCGCGGTCCTGGGGGCCGGCCACCTCAAGGGCGTGGGCGAGCACCTGCGCACGCAGACCGGGGCCCCCGAGGCCGTTCGCGAGGAGCTCCGCGCCATCCCGGAGGGCAGCCGCATCCCCTGGTTCACCCTCGCGCTGGTGATCCTGGTCGTGGGCGGCTTCGCCTGGGGCTTCCTCCAGGGCGGTGTCGATCTCGGCGGGACCCTGCTGCTGCACTGGATCCTGGCGACCGGACTGCTCGGTGCCGCCGGCTGCGCCATCGCCGGCGGCCATCCGCTGAGCATCCTCGCCGCCTTCGTCGCCTCGCCGCTCACGCCGCTGCACCCCGCGCTCGCCTCTGGCACGGTCAGCGCCCTGGTCGAGACCTGGGTGCGCAAGCCGACCTACGCAGACTTCATGGCGCTGCGCGACGACGTCGCCACGCTCCGCGGCTGGTGGCGCAACCGTGTGTCGCGCATTCTGCTGAACTTCTTCCTGACCAGCCTCGGCACCGCGATCGGCGTGTGGACCGGCGGCCTGTCGATGCTGCGCCAATTGTTCTGAGGCGCGGGTGCGGCGCGCCCTTCGGCGCCCCTTCCGCGCGTGTTCCGGGGTGCACACGGGCCCGCCGCCCCCTGCCCAGCGCCTCTCGCGCCGGTGTCCGAGCGGCGGGAAGCGACGCGCACGCGCTCCCCGCCCTTTCCGCCCTCAGCCCGCGTGCGGCGCCAGCGGCGCGCGCGCACGCGCCCGGCCGAGGATGCGCCGGGTGCCCGTGCTCAGGTCGTCGAGGATGGCGTAGATCGTCGGCAGGAACAGCAGGCTCACCACGGTGGAGAACGCGAGGCCGCCGGCGATGGCTCGCGCCATCGGGTAGTACGGCGGGCCTCCGCCACCGAGCTGGGTGGTCGCCACGCACAGCGGCAGCATGCCGAGGATGGCCGTGCCCATGGTCATCAGGATCGGCCGCAGGCGCTCGCGGCTGCCCTCCACCAGGGCGTCGGTGCGGCTCATCCCCGAGCGGCGCAACGCGTTGATGTGCTCCACCATCACGATGCCGTTGTTCACCACCACGCCCATCAGCACCAGGATGCCGATGAAGGCCATGACCGAGAACACGGTGCCGGTGAGTGCGAACAGCCAGAAGACGCCGAGGATGGAGAACAGCACGCCGGACATGATCGCGGCCGGGAACAGCAGCGACTCGAACACCGCCGCCATGACCACGTAGATCATCACCATGGCGAGCAGCAGGTTGAACATCATCTGCGCACCGGCGTCGTCGTTCTGCTGGAAGGCGCCGTCGAAGGTCCAGCGGTAGCCGTCGGGCAGCGTGACCGTCCCCAGCACCGCCTCCATGGCCCTGCGCGCGTCCGGCACGGTGACGCCTTCCGCCAGGTTGACGTCGATGCCGAGCATGGTCTGGCGGTCGGTGCGCGAGATGCGGCTCGCCGAGGGCCGCACGTCCACCTCGACCAGGGACAGCAGCGGCACGCTGCGGCCGTCGTCCGCGCGCAGGGTCAGCCCGGACAGGTCCTCGACGCGGAACTGCTCGGCGCCCGCGAAGCGCACCCAGATCGGCACCTCTGTCTCGCCGCGGCGGAAGTCGCGGAGCTGGGTGCCGCGCAGCGCGATGCCGACGAAGTTCGACACTTCCTGCACGCCGAAGCCGTACTGCGCAGCGCGCTCGCGGTCGACCCGGACCATCAGCTCGCTGCTGCCGTCGCCGGCGTCGGCACGCACGTCGCGCAGTTCCGGCCGCGTCGCCAGCATGGGCACGATCGACTCGGCGATCTCCCGCAGCGCCTCGGGCGAATCGCCCACCAGGCTCACCCGCACCGCGTTCGGATCGCCGCCGCCGTCGCCGCCCTGCTGGAAGTTCAGCCGCATGCGCGCCGACTTCGGGGCGCCCTCGCGGATGTCCTCCATGATCGCCTTCACGTCGCGCCCCTTCTCCGCGAACCGGAGCATGGTCGCGGCGCCGCCCTGCTCGCTGTACCAGGAGTAGATCTGGGTGATCTCCAGGCGCTCGCGGTTGGCGTCCAGCCAGTCCTCCACGCGCCGGATCTCCTCCGACATCTGCGCGAGCGAGTAGGAGCCGCGCCAGTTGTAGCCGATCTGCGCCTCGCGGCCGCCCTCGTCGGCGAACATGTCGAACCGGGTCATCTTCGCCGGCACCAGGCTGACCAGCACGATCAGCACGATCCCGGCGACCGACAGCCCCCGGTGCTCCAGGGTGAAGCGCAGCAGGCGCGCGTACCCCGACTGCAGTCTCGCGACGGCGCCCTTGCGCGCGACGGCCGCCGGCGGCGTCTTCAGGCGCGCGGAGATCATCGGAATCAGACTGACGGCCACCAGCCAGGAGGCCAGCAGCGAGACCGAGATCGTCACCGCCAGCTGCACCATGAAGATGCTGATGTTGTTGGACGGGCCGAACAGGTTGGGCAGGAACACGATGCAGTGGCAGAGCGTGCCGGCCGACAGCGCGATGGCGACGTTGCGCGTGCCCACGAGCGATGCGCGCGCGGGGTCGCCGGGCACCTTCTCGCGCTCCTGGTAGATGCTCTCGACCACCACCACCGCGTTGTCGACCAGCATGCCGACGCCCAGCAGCAGGCCCATCATCGTCAGGATGTTGAGCGTCATCCCGAAGAAGTACATGAAGCCCAGGGTGATGACGAAGCAGATAGGGATCGCCAGCGTCACCATCAGCGTCGACGGCCAGTGGCGCAGGAAGTAGAACAGCACCACGACCGACAGCAGGATGCCGATCGCGCCGAACTCGCCCAGCTCCTTGAGCGAACTGGTAACGTTGTCGCCCTGGTTCTCGATCAGGTTGAAGCGGATGCCCTCGAAGGCGGGCTCCTCGGCGATGGCGTCGAGTTCGCGCAGGGTCGCGCGCGACACCTCGACCAGGTTGGCGGTGCGTTCGCGGTAGACGTCGATGCCCACCGCCGGCCGGCCGTCCAGGCGGCGCCCGTAGTCCACCCGCTGCGCCTTGAAGCGCACCTCGGCCACGTCGCCCAGGCGCAGCCCGTTGTCGGCGACGACCAGGCCGCGCAGCTCGTCCAGATCGCGCAGCTCCCCCACCGGCTGCACGCGCAGGCGGCGCCCGTGGTCGTCGTCGATCATGCCGGCCGACACCGAGAAGTTGGTGGCGCGCAGGCGCTCGGCGAGGCTGTTCAGGGCGATGCCGTGGGCGGCGAGGCGGTCCGGGTCGAGCGCGACCTCGATCTCGTTCGGCGGCGCCCCCGAGATCTCCACCCGCGCCACCCCGGGCAGGCGCTCGATGCGGCGCTTCATCTCCCGGTCGAGCAGGTCGTAGGCGGTGGTCAGGTCGCGGTTGCTGGCCAGGCGCACGCGCAGCACCGGCTGGTCGGTGCTCGAGAAGTTGCGCACGTAATAGCGCTGCAGGTCGTCCGGCAGTTCGTCCCGGATCGCGTCCAGCTTCTCGCGCGCCTGCGCCGCGGCAATCTGCACGTCGCGGTCCCAGTCGCTGAGTTCCACCACCACGGTGCCGCCATCGGCCCGCGCGAACGAGCGCAGACGCTTGATGCCGGGAAGCGTCGCCAGCGCCTCCTCCACCGGTCGCACGAGGTTGGTCTCGACCTCCTGCGGGTTCGAGCCGGGATACGGCAGCTCCACCACGACGAAGGGCGGGCTGATCTCCGGCCACTGTTCGAGCGGCAGGCGCAGGGCGGCGAGCAGGCCGATGACCACCAGCGTCACGAAGAACATGATCGCGGTGACCGGGCGCTTCAGGCTCAGCGCGGCGACGGACCAGCCGCCGCGCTCGGGGCGCCCGTCCTGCGGGGGCGGGGCGGGCGCGTTCATGCGCGTACGCCTTCGCCGACCACGCCCTCGTCGTCGTAGGACGCGATGGGCGCCGCACGCCGCACGTAGTACTCGTCCGGCCGGCGGTCGAGCAGGTTGTAGACCACCGGGATGACCACGAGGGTCAGCAGGGTCGACACCGCGAGGCCGCCGATGATGGTGATCGCCATCGGCGCGCGCACCTCGGCGCCCTCGCCGCTCGCCAGCGCCAGCGGCATGAAGCCGAACAGCGCGGTCAACGTGGTCATCGCGATCGGGCGCAGGCGCGAGGTCGCGCCTTCGAGGATGGCCTCGAGCTTGGGCACGCCCGCCTCGCGCAGCTGGTTCACCTTGTCGATCAGGATGATCGCGTTCTTGACCACGATGCCGACGAGCAGGATCAGGCCGATGAACACCACCACCGAGAGCGAGGAGCGCGTCATCGCCAGCGCCAGCACCGCGCCGACCATGGCCAGCGGCACGGTGAACAGGATCACGAAGGGATGCAGCAACGACTCGAACTGGGAGGCCATCACCAGGTAGACCAGGAAGATCGCCAGCCCGAAGGCGAACAACAGCGAACGCACCGAGTCCTGCAGTTCCTCGCCCTGCCCGCCCACGTGCAGGCTCACGCCGGCGCCGAGCGGGTCGGCGGCGACCATGCGCCGCACTTCCTCGACCGCGGTGCCGAGGTCGCCGTAGCGCAGGTTCGCCGACACCACCGCGACGCGCACCTGGTTGGCGCGGTGGATCTCGCTGGGCCCGGTGGTGGCCTCCACCTCGGCCACGGCGTCCAGCGTGACCGGACGCGCGCTCTGCGGGTTGACGATGAGGCGGCGGATGTCGGCGACGGAGGCGCGATCGCCCTCCTGCGCGCGCACCAGCACGTCGATCTTGCGGTCGCGGAAGCTGTAGCGGGTCGCCACCTCGCCGCGCACGTTGCGCACGACGATGTCGGCGATCTGCCGGGTGGTCAGGCCCAGCGCCGCCGCGCGCTCCTGGTCGAAGCGGATCTGGATCTCGGGAAAGCCCTCCTGCACGCTCGACTCGACGTCGGCGAAGCGGTCCGACCCGGCGAGCATGGCCGCGAGCTTGCGGCCCGCCGGCTCCAGCCGGTCGAGGTCGTTGCCGCGCAGCTCGATCTCCAGCGGCTTGGAGAAGCTGAAGAGTTCCGGGCGCCCGAACTTGACCTCGGCGCGCGGGTAGTCGGCCATGGTCTCCCGCAGCCGCTCGATCTGCGCCGCTTCGGTGTCGCTGCCCTCGCCCTGCGCCAGCACCACGGTGAGCTTGCCGATGTTCTCGCCGGATTCGGTGGGGTTCGCGTCGAGCCGCGTACCGCTGCCGGCCACGCCGTAGAGCGCGTGGATGCCCGGGTCGCCCGAATGCCGCGCCTGCACCTCGCGCATCAGCGCGTCGGTCTCGGACAGGCGGGTTCCCGAGGGCAGCTTCACGGTCATCTCGAAGCGGTCCTGGGCGAGCTGCGGGATCAGGTCCAGACCCAGGGTGGGCACCAGCGCCATGGCGCCGAGGAAGGCGGCCCCGGCGACGCCGAGCACGAGCCCGGGGCGCTGCATCGCCCGCGGCAGCAGGCGCCCATAGCCTGCGGCCGCACGGTCGTAGGGCTTCATCGCCCAGGTGCCGGCGATGCCGAGCGCCCCGCCCAGCACGCGCCCCACCGCGCGGAAGACCGTGGTGACGACGTAGCCGACGACGAAGGTGGCCGTCCTGACGAACCACCCGATGCCACGGCGCACCAGGGCGAGCGGCAGCAGCCAGCGCGCGCGCGGCTGCCAGGGCGCACGCGGCGCCTCCTCCGGGAAGGCCAGCGGCGCCCGGCCCTTGAGCGAGCTCAGCATGGGCACCAGGGTCAGCGAGACCACCAGCGAGACCATGATCGCGATGGACACGGTCAGCGCCTGGTCCTTGAACAGCTGGCCGGCGACGCCCTCGACGAACACCAGCGGCAGGAACACGGCGACGATGGTGAGCGTGGAGGCGACGACCGCCATGCTCACCTCCTTCGCGCCCTCGACCGCCGCGGCGAGGATCGACAGCCCGCGCTCGCGCGCCTTGGCGATGGACTCCAGCACCACGATGGAGTCGTCGACCACCAGTCCGGTCGCCAGGGCCAGGCCGCCGAGCGACATGACGTTGAGGCTCAGCCCGAACTGCTGCATGAAGAAGAAGGTCGCGACGATGGAGACCGGCAGCGACAGCGAGATGACGAACGTGCTCCAGCTGTCGCGCAGGAAGAAGAAGATGATCAGGATCGCCAGCAGGCCGCCGATCAGGGCGTCGAAGCGCACGTCGGCCAGCGCCTTGCGGATGAAGATCGACTGGTCCTCGACCACCGTCAGGGTCGCGTCCTCGGGAAGCTCGGCGCGCACGCGGGCCAGGGCCGCCGAGACCGCGTCGGCCACCGTCACGGTGTTGGCGTCGCCTTCCTTGTAGATCGCCAGCTCGACCGCCTCCTGCCCGCCGAGCCGGATGATGGCCTCCCGCTCCTTGTAGCCCTGCGCGACCGTGGCGATCTCGCGCAGCCGCACCGGCAGGCCGCCGGCCGCGGTGCCTGCGCCCTGGCTGGACGCGGCCGACTGCGCGCTGGCCGCCGCGGCGAGCGCGTCGGGCGAACCGGTGAGCGCGGCCACGCGCGCGGCGGCGGCCGCCGCCTCCTGCTGCGCGCTGTTGCCGCCGCCCTGGGCGCGGGTGGTGACCAGCATGTCGCCGATCTGCTCGATGCTGGCGAACTGGTTGACCGTGCGCACCAGGTAGCGCTGCGAACCCTCCTCCAGCCGGCCGCCGGAGGCGTTGATGTTCTCCTGCCGGAGACGGTCGATGACGGTGGCGATCGGGATGTCGAGCTGGGCCAGGCGCTGCTGGTCGATCAGCACCTGCACTTCGTCCTCGAGGCCGCCGGACACCTTGATCGCAGCGACGCCGCCGACCGGCTCCAGGCGCTTCTTGAGTTCCTCGTCCGCATAGCGGCGCAGCCGCGTCAGCGTGGCGATGCGGGTGGCGGGGTCGTCCGCGGCGGCGGAGAGCACCAGCCGCATGATCGGCTCGTTCGAGGGGTTGAAGCGCAGCAGCACCGGCGCCTTCGCCTCGAGCGGCAGGTTGAGCGTCTCGAGCTTGTCGCGCACCTCCAGGCCCGCGCGGTCCATGTCCGTGCCCCAGGCGAACTCGAGCACGACGTCGCTCTGGCCGGTGCGCGAGACCGAACGCAGCTTGCGCAGGTTCTTGACCACGCCGACCGCCTCCTCCACCGGCTCGGTCAGCAGGGTCTCGATCTCGGAGGGCGCGGCGCCGGTGTATTCGGTGCGCACGGTGAGCGTGGGATAGCTCAGGTCCGGCAGCAGGTTGACCTTGAGGTCGCGCAGCGCGATCAGGCCGAACAGCACCAGGGTGACGGTCGCCATCGCCACCGTCACGCGGCGGCGGGTGGAGGTCTCGATCAGGCTCATTGCCGGGGCGCTCCGGCCGCTGCAGCGGCGGCCGCGGCCGGCTCCGCCCCGGCGACCTGGGCGGGGCCGCCATCGCCGATCACCTCGACGGAGGCGCCGTCGCGCAGGGCGAGACGGCCGGCGGTGACCACCCGCTCACCGTCGGCCAGACCGCCGCGGATCTCCACCAGGTCGCTGCTGGTGTAGCCGACCTCCACGGCGGTGCGCACCGCCTTGCCGTCGCGGACCGCATAGACGGCGGGCGTTCCCTCGTCCTCGAGCAGGGCCGCGCGCGGCACCGTCAGCGCGTCCTCGCGCTGGTCGTAGGTGACCGCGATGCGGCCGAACATGCCGGGCCGGAGCTCGCCGCCGCCGTCGAAGGCGGCGACCACGCGGAAGGTGCCACTGCCGGCATCGACGACCGGACTCACCCGCGCCACGCGCCCCTCGAACACCCGGCCCGGCATCGCGTCCGCGCGCAGGCTGACGGCCTGCCCGGGCTTCATGATCGCCATCTCGCGCTCCGGCACGTTGAGCACCGCCTCCAGTGCCGAGTCGTCGACGATGCGGAACAGCGCGCTGTTCAACTGGATCAGGTTGCCGGTCTTGACCATGCGCTGCGCGATCACGCCGTCGATGGGCGCGGTGATCGTGGTGTAGGACAGCTCCAGGCGCGCCATCTCGTAGGCCGCGCGGGCGGCCGCGAGGTCGTAGCGGAGCTGCTCGTTCGCGTCGGCGCTGACCAGGCCGCGCTCGGCCAGCTGCTGGGAGCGCGCGTAGTTGCTCTCGAGCTTGCGCAGGGTGGCCTCGGTCCGCGCCACGTCGAGCCGCGGGCGGTCGGGGTCGATGCGCGCGAGCACCTGTCCGGCGCGTACGCGGTCGCCCTCCTCCGCCATCAGCTCGAGCAGCACGCCGGAGGTCTTCGCCACCACCTGCGCCTCGCCCGGCGCCTCCAGCGCGGCGGTCGTGATGTAGCTGGCCGCGATGGGACGCCGCGCGACCAGTGCCGCCTCGACCGGCACGGCCGCGGCGGCCTTGGCCGGGGCTGCCGCATCGCCGGGCGCGTTCTCCCCGCCCTTGCCGCCACAGGCGGCGAGCGCCATCCCGCAGCAGGCAGCGAGCATGAACGGGCGGAAGCGGGATGGGTGGGTGGCGTTCATGGGGGCTCGTGATCGTTTTGGTGTTGTAGGCATGTAAAACAGTAATGACCTGCGAGCACGCCGATATGTGCCGAAGGTCAGGACCCGGCACGGGGAGGCTGGAAGCGGGGCCGGGAGTATCCCACCGCGGCATTGCGGAAAGGCGCCTGCGCGGCGGGCGGCGCACGCACTGGACCGCGCGCGTGGCAGAGCGGCGCGCGCCCGGATGAGGCGCCATGCGGCGTTCCGGCTTCCGGGGCTTTCGAGCAAAGGCCATCGAAGCGGCTCCCCGGCAGCGCCGGGCCGCGATGTGGGGCGCCTGCCGGAATCGCCGCGCGGTCGCGGCACGCACCCGTCCGGCCGGCACCCGCGCACGGCACGGCCGCGCGATCCGGGCCTCCCGCCGCCCGATGCTGGCGGAAACCCGTTGCACGCCGGCTATACTTGCCGCTTTGTTTTGCACCGCCACGTCCCGGACCACCGTCGATGAAGCCAACCTTGCAACTCGCCGCCGGCCTGACCTTGTGTCTGCTGGCCCTCTCCGCCCCGCGCGCCCAGGAAGACGACGCGACGACCGCCGAGGCCCAGGCCGCCGTCGAGACTGCGGAGTCGATCGTCGAGCAGTCTCCGGGCAATCCGCAGCAGCCGCCCGCCGTGGTGGGCGACGTGGAGCGCGGAAACGTCCTCGCCTTCACCTGCAGCGGCTGCCACGGCGTCGCGGGCTACCGCAACGCCTACCCGCACTACCACGTGCCGCTGATCGGCGGGCAGAACGAGGCCTACCTCGCCGCCGCCCTGATCGAGTACCGCGACGGCAACCGTCGCCACCCGACCATGCGCGCCCAGGCCGAGAGCTTCTCGGACCAGGACATCGCCGATCTCGCCGCCTACCTCTCCACCCTGGGCGGAGGTGCCCGATGAACGTCCGCATCCACGCTTCCCTGACCGCCCTGCTGCTGGCGGCCGCCTCCCCGGCGTTCGGCCAGGGCTTCCCGGCCGACATCCCCGAGAAGGCCAAGG
The DNA here is from genome assembly GCF_042654365.1 of Coralloluteibacterium thermophilum. NCBI lineage: Bacteria > Pseudomonadati > Pseudomonadota > Gammaproteobacteria > Lysobacterales > Lysobacteraceae > Coralloluteibacterium > Coralloluteibacterium thermophilum. The sequence continues at coordinate 1,771 of NZ_JBHSGG010000014.1, read as the reverse complement.
CCTGCGCCCAGTGCCACGGCGCGACCGGCAACGAGACGCTGGACGCGAGCTATCCCAAGCTGGCCGGGCAGTACCAGGACTACCTGGAGAAGGCGCTGCACGATTACCGTTCCGGCGCGCGCCAGAACCCGCAGATGCAGCCCTTCGCGCAGAACCTGAGCGACAGCGACATCCGCGAGATCTCCGCCTACTACGCATCGCAGCAGGGCAGCCTGGTCGACCTCAGCCGCATGCGCTGACCGCGACACGCACGACCGGCTTCGACGAAGGCCCCGCTCCGGCGGGGCCTTCGCCGTTTCGGGGTCAGGACGTACAGCCGCGGGCGATCGCCGCCGCACGCGCCGACTCCAGCTCCGAGGCGCTGCGCGCGCCGAGCACCGCCTGGCGCAGCGCGCGGCACACCGAAGGATCGGCGGGCGGCACGACCCCGGGCGGCGGCGCGTCGGGCAGACGCAGGCTGGGCACCGGCACGTCCGGCGGCGGACGCGGATTGCGCGGCTGCCCCGTCGAGGCGAGACCGCAGCCGCCGCCGAACTGCAGGACCGACACCACGCACACCAGGCGGTAGCCCGTCCCGGGGATCGGGATCGAGACCTGCCTGATGCCCTGTGCGACCCACTCCTCCAGCAGGTTGCGGTGCGGCACCCAGTAATCGTCGAAGCGCGTCGGCTCGTAGTCGATCGGCGGCGGGCGGCGGAAGGTGCCGACCTTGTCCAGATTCGGGATGTGGAAGTCGGTGACGCCCGCCTCGGCCGCGGCCGCGTCGTCGATGCGCTCGGCCAGCGTCCCGTCCACGTTGAGCGCGCCGTCCTTGGTGTACAGGCGCGGCAGGCTGCTCTCGCTGAGGGACACGCCCGGGCGCGGCTGCGCCGCCGCGTCCCAGTCGTCGGCCGCGGGCGCGGGATCGCGTGCGGGCGCCTCCGCCTCGGCCGGCACTGCGGCGGGCGCGTCCGCGGCGATCTGTGCGGGCGCCTCGGACGCCTCGGACGCCACAGCGGCCGGGCTGGGTGCCGCCTCCGGATCGGGCGCATCGACGACGGCCGTCGCCGGTTCGTCGGGCGCGGGCGCCTCCGCGGGTGCGGCCGGAGCCGGCTCCGCGGGCTCCTCCTGCGCGATCTCCAGCGTCGGCGGCGCCAGCTCAGTGCGCACCGGCACGTCCTCGACCGCGATGTCGAGCGGAACGGGCCGTGGCGGCGCTTCGCGCTCGACCGTCAGCTCCAGTGGCGGGACGGGCTCGGACACAACGTCCGGCTGCTCGACCTCGGGCACGTCGGCCGCGACCTCCGGCTCCGCGGCCGTGGGCTCGGGAGCGTCCGCCGTCGCCTCCGGCTCGGCGGGCACGGGCTCGGGCTCCGGCGCGGGCTCCGCCGGCGTCTCGACGACCGCCTGCTCGAGCGCGGCCAGGGCCTCGGCCGTTTCCGGCTCGACCGCCGGCGCGGGCTCGGGCAGCGCGACCTCCAGGGGCGGCGGATAGGCGACCGGCCCGAGATCGAGCGGCAAGGGCTCGGGGCGGACGGTCTCCAGCTCGGGTTCGAGCGTGATGCGTTCCGGCTGGGCGATGGGCTCGGGCTCCTGCAGGGCCGGCGCCTGGGTCGGCGGCTCCTCGGCCTGCGGCGGAACCGGCTCGACCTCCGCGCGTTCCGCGGCGGGCGCCGCTTCCGCCGGTTCCGGCGGGGCTTCGTCGGCGACGACCGGTGGCGCGGGGGCCGGCTGTCGTGCCGGCGGCGGCGGCGGCGGCGGCGGCGGCGGCTGGGGCGCGGGCTCGGGTGCC
>NZ_JBHSGG010000013.1:0-2101 GCF_042654365.1 Coralloluteibacterium thermophilum | reverse complement strand
CATGCACGACTACGCCCGCGCCTGTGTCAAGCACGCCACCGCCGCACAGGCTGCCGAGATCGAGGCGCTGCGTGCCATCGCTGGATGCGCCTACCAGATGGCGGGGGNGGATGCGCCTACCAGATGGCGGGGGTGCACGACGCGCCCGAGATCTGGCTGGACCGGTTGAGCGAAGCAGCGAACGGCGAACCGCTGCCGGACCCGGACACCATCTCCGACGAGCTGCTTCCCTACCAGCCGGAGGCCGTGTGCGATGCAGAGATCCGCGCGCGCAAACTGGAGGTCGAGATCGAGGCGCTGCGGGCGGAGATGGGCGAGCTGCACATGAGCGCACAGCGGCGCGACCAGTACGCGGCCGAGAAGGCAGCCCAAGCCGCCGACGCCATCGCCCGAGCCGAGCGGCTGGCGGAGGCGTTGCGGGAGTATCGACACGCTCCGAAGTTCAGCCGCGACCATGCCGCTATCAAGCGGACGGTTGAGCTTGAAGATGAAATTGACGCCCTGCTGCGCGAACAGGAGGAAGGCCGTGGATGAGTTGACTATGAGCCAATTCGCTAGCAAGGACGACTTGCTGGCAGCGCAGGCCGCACGTATCGCAGAACTCGAAGCCGCCCTCGAAGCGGCGCGGGAGGATGAATGGAGGCCGATTGAGACGTGCCCGAACGCCGATCGCGTCGTGATGTTCTGCGATGAGCGCCAGAACATTTGGACGGACTGCGCATGGGACAGGTCTGCCGCCGCGACTGGCTTCTACGCCACCCACTGGCGTCCGCTCCCCGCGCCACCCGCCGTCGACCAGGCGCGCGGAAATGCGGTGGGCGGTCCAGTGAGCGTCACTCTCAACGCCGCCGAGGCTAAGAGGTGCGGGGGATGAGCCGGAGGAAGCATGGGAGCAGCTGAGAAACTCCTGACGTTCGACGAGGCGGCGGAGCGGTGCTCATGCTCCGCTAGGACCCTGCGCCGGGCGGCCGCCGCTGGCGAGCTAGCAGTGGTCCGCCTTGGCTCGGGACCGAAATCCGACCGTATCCACCCCGATGATCTGCGCGCCTACTGGGCCCGCAAACGAGTGAAGTCGTGCCAGTCAAAAAACGCGCCAATGGCAGCTATCAAGTCACCATCTGTTTTGGTGGGCGAACGCTTAGAAAAGCTTCTCGGCACTGGAGCTACCAAGACGCAAAGCACTTCGAACGCCAGTGGCTCGCGTCCGTCAAGGACGCTGCGGCTGGTCGCGAGCCGGAAAGGCTGATCGAAGAAGCGTTGGAGCGCTGGCTAACGGAGCACGTGCCGCGGCTCGCATCGGCGCGCCAGACCCGCAACCACTGCCGCATGCTGCTGCCCTTCATCCGCGGCAGGAAGCTCACCGAAGCACCTCAGGTGTGGGCCGAGGTCAAAGCAGCGATGCAGGGCAAGGCGGCGGCTACGGTCAACCACAAGGGCCGAATCCTGCGCCAGGTCTGCCGGGCAGCACTGCTGGAGTGGGGCTGGATGGACCGTCCGGTGGCGATCAACCTGCTGGCCGAGACGCCGCGCGAGCGGTTCCTGACGACCGAGGAAGTCGAGCGTCTCGCGGCGGCCTGTCTGTCGGACGAGGCGGCCGGTTACGTCATGCTGGCGGCGTACACCGGGATCCGGCGCGGCCACCTGCTGCGGCTCACGCACCACGACGTGCAGGGCGACTTCATCCGACTGGACCGCTCAAGCAAGACGCGCACGCTACAGATGGTCCCCCTACACCCTAAGGTCAGAGAGCTCGCAAAGCGACTGCCGCTGGGCATCGGCGACCGGAGGCTCAAGGAGGAGTGGACGGCAGCCCGGGCGGCTACAGGGATCGACTGCCGCTGGCACGACCTGCGACACACATGCGCATCATGGCTCGTCCAGGCGGGCGTGCCCCTGTATGTTGTCGGTGAGTTCCTCGGTCACAGCTCACCGACAGTGACAAAGCGATATGCTCACCTCTCCCCGCAACAGCTAGTAGACGCGATCAGTCGGATCGCCTGAAACGGTGCAGTTTTTGTGCAGTAGGTGAGTCTCCTGACGCCCTTTCTGTCCGCCACTGTCCGTTAAAGATCAGTGACTTACCGATGGCGCCGAGAACTCA
>NZ_JBHSGG010000012.1:0-7393 GCF_042654365.1 Coralloluteibacterium thermophilum | reverse complement strand
TGAGTTCTCGGCGCCATCGGTAAGTCACTGATCTTTAACGGACAGTGGCGGACAGAAAGGGCGTCAGGAGACTCACCTACTGCACAAAAACTGCACCGTTTCAGGCGATCCGACTGATCGCGTCTACTAGCTGTTGCGGGGAGAGGTGAGCATATCGCTTTGTCACTGTCGGTGAGCTGTGACCGAGGAACTCACCGACAACATACAGGGGCACGCCCGCCTGGACGAGCCATGATGCGCATGTGTGTCGCAGGTCGTGCCAGCGGCAGTCGATCCCTGTAGCCGCCCGGGCTGCCGTCCACTCCTCCTTGAGCCTCCGGTCGCCGATGCCCAGCGGCAGTCGCTTTGCGAGCTCTCTGACCTTAGGGTGTAGGGGGACCATCTGTAGCGTGCGCGTCTTGCTTGAGCGGTCCAGTCGGATGAAGTCGCCCTGCACGTCGTGGTGCGTGAGCCGCAGCAGGTGGCCGCGCCGGATCCCGGTGTACGCCGCCAGCATGACGTAACCGGCCGCCTCGTCCGACAGACAGGCCGCCGCGAGACGCTCGACTTCCTCGGTCGTCAGGAACCGCTCGCGCGGCGTCTCGGCCAGCAGGTTGATCGCCACCGGACGGTCCATCCAGCCCCACTCCAGCAGTGCTGCCCGGCAGACCTGGCGCAGGATTCGGCCCTTGTGGTTGACCGTAGCCGCCGCCTTGCCCTGCATCGCTGCTTTGACCTCGGCCCACACCTGAGGTGCTTCGGTGAGCTTCCTGCCGCGGATGAAGGGCAGCAGCATGCGGCAGTGGTTGCGGGTCTGGCGCGCCGATGCGAGCCGCGGCACGTGCTCCGTTAGCCAGCGCTCCAACGCTTCTTCGATCAGCCTTTCCGGCTCGCGACCAGCCGCAGCGTCCTTGACGGACGCGAGCCACTGGCGTTCGAAGTGCTTTGCGTCTTGGTAGCTCCAGTGCCGAGAAGCTTTTCTAAGCGTTCGCCCACCAAAACAGATGGTGACTTGATAGCTGCCATTGGCGCGTTTTTTGACTGGCACGACTTCACTCGTTTGCGGGCCCAGTAGGCGCGCAGATCATCGGGGTGGATACGGTCGGATTTCGGTCCCGAGCCAAGGCGGACCACTGCTAGCTCGCCAGCGGCGGCCGCCCGGCGCAGGGTCCTAGCGGAGCATGAGCACCGCTCCGCCGCCTCGTCGAACGTCAGGAGTTTCTCAGCTGCTCCCATGCTTCCTCCGGCTCATCCCCCGCACCTCTTAGCCTCGGCGGCGTTGAGAGTGACGCTCACTGGACCGCCCACCGCATTTCCGCGCGCCTGGTCGACGGCGGGTGGCGCGGGGAGCGGACGCCAGTGGGTGGCGTAGAAGCCAGTCGCGGCGGCAGACCTGTCCCATGCGCAGTCCGTCCAAATGTTCTGGCGCTCATCGCAGAACATCACGACGCGATCGGCGTTCGGGCACGTCTCAATCGGCCTCCATTCATCCTCCCGCGCCGCTTCGAGGGCGGCTTCGAGTTCTGCGATACGTGCGGCCTGCGCTGCCAGCAAGTCGTCCTTGCTAGCGAATTGGCTCATAGTCAACTCATCCACGGCCTTCCTCCTGTTCGCGCAGCAGGGCGTCAATTTCATCTTCAAGCTCAACCGTCCGCTTGATAGCGGCATGGTCGCGGCTGAACTTCGGAGCGTGTCGATACTCCCGCAACGCCTCCGCCAGCCGCTCGGCTCGGGCGATGGCGTCGGCGGCTTGGGCTGCCTTCTCGGCCGCGTACTGGTCGCGCCGCTGTGCGCTCATGTGCAGCTCGCCCATCTCCGCCCGCAGCGCCTCGATCTCGACCTCCAGTTTGCGCGCGCGGATCTCTGCATCGCACACGGCCTCCGGCTGGTAGGGAAGCAGCTCGTCGGAGATGGTGTCCGGGTCCGGCAGCGGTTCGCCGTTCGCTGCTTCGCTCAACCGGTCCAGCCAGATCTCGGGCGCGTCGTGCACCCCCGCCATCTGGTAGGCGCATCCGGCGATGGTCCGCAGCGCCTTGATCTCGGCAGCCTGTGCGGCGGTGGCGTGCTTGACACAGGCGCGGGCGTAGTCGTGCATGGTCCGCAGGCGTTCGCGGAACTGCTCGATGTCCATGCCGCGCGTGCCCTCGCCGACTTGGCCGATCCACTCAGCAGTAGCGGAGGACGCGTGGATCTGGCTGTTCCATTGATGGGCCAGGCCGCAGGCGACACGATAGCGGTGCAGCGCACGCATTTCTTTCGGTGCCAGCAGCCACTTCAGGCGCTCGATCATCGGCCGCTCTCCTGCTGCATGGCGGCGCGGCCCAGCGCCCACTGCGCTAGATGCTCGAAGCAACGCCGGAACTCGTGCCAATCGCAGCACTGGCGCAGGTCACCGCCGACGCTCTCGAACGGATACACCTCCAGACGATCCGCGAAAGCACGGCCGTTCTCGATGGCTCCGAGCGGCACATCCTCGCTCGCAGCGGGCGGGGCGGCGTGAGTGGCAAGGTAGGACCGAAGATAATCGGCGCTGTCCATCGTCGCGCAGTCCTCGGCGTGTCCGCACTGCGGGCACTGCCACGTTTCGATGTCGAATTGCTGCATCAGGTACAGCAGAACCTCTCGGTCACTGCCGGTCGGATACGCAACCGGCTCCGCGGCCTGCGGCGTGCTCGCAGCGGGCGGGGCGACGCAGAGCTTCGTGCCAACGGGCAGATCGCGATTGAGCTTTCCGTAAAGCAGGCCGTCGTGAAGCGACACCTCCGCCACCGGCTCCGCGGCCTGCGGTGCTGCCAGCGACGCTACGTAATCGCGAACGTGGTCGGGGCACCAATCGCGGATGTATGCCTTGGCCGCAGCGATGGTCTCCGGGTGGCCTTCCGGCAGCGGATCGGACGTGCGAACGGCCTGCGGTGCTGCGGACAGCCGGGCCCGACGTGCAGCAGCCAACACAGCGTCGGGGTCATCCCTGTCCGCGCCAAGCGCCTGCGCTACAGCGTCCCACTGCGACTTCGCTTCGATGGTCTGCGGATGCTTGATCCACTCGGCGTCGGCTGCGGGTTGCTGGGTGAGGGCGACCACCTTGCGCGCAAGGTTCCGGTAGTAAGTCCTGTCAGGGCCGACGTACTCAATACCAGCCACGGTCCATGACCTACCGGTGGCTTCCTCACACAGTAGAGCCGCAATGCGCTCGACGCTATCCGCCCGCGCGGGCTTCGTGTCCGCCGGTTCGTAGGTGGCCGCGAAGATGTCCGGCTTGCACGGGTAGAACTCGCCCTTGACGCCACGAATGATCCAGTCACCGATCTGCACGTCCATCTGCCCCTCCGGCGTGGCGATGAAGTGCTGGTGGCAGGTGGAGTAGTTGGTGAGGAATTTCCCGTCGTTCGCATACTCAGGGAATTGCCCGCCCGCTGCTAGATTGCGAGCTGCCATCTGGACCCCATCAGGAAGGGGCTCGTGACCCTCTGCCATGGCCTTGGTGAACTGCACCGCCTCAATTACGACGGGCTTCTTACGGAACTGCGCGGGCTTCGTGTTGTCGTTCATCGGTCGGCCTCCGTCGGGGCTGCTGCGATGAAGCGATCATTCAGCGCACGAAGGCGGTCGCGAGCATCGTTTGCATATTCGCTGTCGTCCTGCATTCGAGCTGTCGGCGTGTCGAACGCGCCTACGAATGCTCTATATGCCTCAGCCCATCCCTCCGGAATCCCGGCGGCAGGCGCGGCGTCCCGCTTGGCGAGTTCGGCCTGCGCCTCATCCAGCTTCTTGCGCATCGCGCCGCTCGCAATCCACTCCTCTGTCAGTCCGTAGCGCAGCGCCTCNTACGGAACTGCGCGGGCTTCGTGTTGTCGTTCATCGGTCGGCCTCCGTCGGGGCTGCTGCGAGCAAGGACGAATAGCCCACGACGCCGAGCGACCATTCCAAGCCGGCGGGCCCACGCTGCCGCGTCGCGTCCAGCATCTCCTTCGTCGGCTCACGCGGCACCAACGCCCACCCCTCCGGCACCCCGGCAGCAGACGCGGCGTCCCGCTTGGCGAGTTCGGCCTTCAGCGACTGGTTCTCGGCTAGCAGGGAGCGGAGCATGTTGGCTTCTGGTACGCGGCCGTGAGCAAAAAGCCGGTTGATGCAGCTATCCGCCTCGTTCTTGTCGATGGTCATGCCGCAGTCCTCCAAATGGGTTTCGACACAGCGCCGGGCGGCAGCACTTCCGGCTGTTGCCCGGTGCGCGCCATCCATTCCTCGACGGTTTCGGCTCGCACCAGCACAGGCGCGGGCTCGGTGATGTAGCGGGCACGGGGCGGGATCGAGATTCCCTGACTGGCCTTCGGCTTCGGCCGGGGCTTGATCGCGCGGACCGCTTTCGGCTTGGCCTTCGCGGCACGCTCTCGACGCTTCTGCTCGCGTTCTCGGTCGCGCTCCAGCTTCTCCGCCGCAACTTGGGCCAGATACTCCTGGAGCGGCCGGATCCCCTTCTTGCGGTTTCTCTCCAGTCGGCGCCGAAGATCTGCGGCGCGACGCTCTTGGCACCGCTCCGCTCGCGCCACGTAAACGTACGGGCGCTTCTGCGAGACGGTATCGATGAACCCTTCGCGGAGAAGAACCCCGATTGTGAAGGAAACCTTTGTCTCTCCAGGTTCGCCGATTCGCTCGGCGATCTCGCGCGCAGTCAGGCGCGTCTTGCCGACCGGATTCAGCGCGACCAAAACTCGCCTCCTTCGCGGAATGGACAGATCGCAGATGTTCATGCGGCCTCCTGCGGCCGGAACCGCACGACGTAGCTGTCCAGCTCCGCGAGGAACCGCGCGAGCTCGGTCCGGAGCACGCGGATGTATGCGTCGTCCCGCTCGACCCGCTTCACGAACAGCGGCAGTCCGGGCCAGTAGCTGACGAAGTCGCACCACGCGCGTCCGCTGACCATGAGCTGGCCCTGCACCTGGGCGACGTGCTCGGCGGGCAGCACGTCGCGCTCCAGTACGTCGAGCTGGAGGTGCGGGAGCTTGGTCTTGATCTCCAGCAGGCCGTCGTCTCCGATCAGGCTGTCGGGGCTGGCTCCGGCGCGTCCGCGACGCATGAACCCCACCGGCATGGGCGTCACGCTGCGCAGGAACGCATAGGCGTCCCGCGCCTCGGCTTCCATCACCTTCCCGCGCTCGGTGTGCCGGTTGCCCTCCCACTTGTCCGCGATCTCGCCGGTGATGACCTCACCAGCGAGGGTGAGCAGGTACTTCCGCCGCGTGACGCTGGGAGCGCCCTTCGTGCGACCCTGCGCCACCACCGTGGCGAACTCTGATGCGGTCGGGATTCCCAGCCGCGCCTGGAACCACTCGTCTGAGCCCTGCTCGCAGTCGTAGATGACCAGTTCATCGCTCATGCCGCTCATGCTGCGGCCCTCCGAATCGCTGCGATGACCTCGTCGTAGCGCTTCGCGGGGATGTCCGCGAGCGTCTCGACCTTGAGCCAGCGCAACAGTGCCTCCCGGTCCTTCCCGGCAGCATCCAGCTCGTCGATGATCGTGGCCTGCTGGGCGTCGCTGATGGTCTCCGTCGCCGCGCCGCTGAGGTCGTAGTCGCCCTCGGCCTTGTTCGCGAGTTCGATGGCGTCGAGCATCCGGCCCATGCGCTCGGTGTGCGGCCAGGTCTTGCTGGCGCGCTTGATGACCGTCTTGCGCACCATCTCCTCGAACCACTCCGTCCACGGGCTGGACTTGCCCTTGGAGTAGGACATCGACTTCCCGCGGATCTTGTAGATCTCGGCGGCCGGCATCGTCTCGACCAGGAAGTCGCCCTCGTGCGTCTTTGCCACGCAGTAGGCGCCGACCAGCTCGCCCCGTTCCTTGGAGAACGGGTTGCATCGGTGCGTTGGCATCGCCGCAGGCCCGTTGTAGGCGAACTCGTCCTCTGCGTAGACCAGCTCAGCGCGCGCCCACATGATCGAGCCAGTATCCGTGGCGATCTTGATCAGGCCGCGATAGCTGATGTCGAGCACGATTGCTCCATCGCGCGGCACCAGGTACGCGTAGCCGTGCGCTGGGTTCAGCGTCAGGCCCGTGCCGGCGACGTTGAGCATTGCGAGCTCGACCGACACGGGGTTCTGCTTCGCGACGCGCGTCGCAAACTCGTTCTTGGTCAGCGCCTGGATTGCGAAGATCTGCTCTGCGGAGTAGTCGAGCGCGCCATTGGCGATGCGGACGAACTCCTTCTGCGCGGCGCCAATCGCTTCTTCGTAGATGGCAATCTGAGTCATGCGTCCTCTGCCGGGTACCGCCCGGCGCGGTGTTGGAAGAAGGAGGCCCTGCCCACAGCGGTGGGGATCCGTCGCGCCGTGGGGAGCGGCGCGCGGGCAGGGCCGTGGAAGTTGGCAGCGGCGCTACGCCGCCCGGGATGTGCGCCGCTGCCGGGGTGGATGCGTGCGGTGCCAGACGCGGTGCACGATCAGCAGCGCCCCGAGCAGCTCGACAACCGCAACAACCGCGCCGAGCAGTGCCAGCAGCGCGAGCCACGGCATGCCACCGGTTGCGGCGCTGACGCACATCAGCACGCACGTGGCGATCAGCGCGGACTGGATGCACATGCGGAGGCCGAGGCGGGTCATGCGACCTCCGGCTCTCGCTGGTCGCGCAGCTCGCGCTTCGCCATCGCGACGATCATCGCGGGGCTGGCCCGACGCTCCCGCACCATGCGCGCAGCCTTGCGGCCGGCGCGGTAGGCCAGATGCTCCGAGTACCCGAGCTGCCGCGCGGCGATGTTGACCGCGGCCAGCACGCCACGGGCCTTGGCCTCGGTGCAGGCGTACGCTGCGGTGATGGGGACGACATTGGACATGCTCAGTCTCCGGTCTGTGTGCAGGGCGCCACCGGCATCGGCGGCGGGGTGAGGGGAGGGAGGTCCAGCTCCTCGTCCGCGATCAGCTCGTCGACCGCGGTCGTGGCGGCCTCGCGCCATGCGAGGTTGAGGAGGTGCCCGGCCTCGGCGACATCGCCGTCCCGCAGCGCGTGCAGTACTGCGATGGCCTTGGCGGACGGGCGCGCGTTGCCGCGACAGAACAGGTCAGCAATCGCATCGCAGCCGAACAGCGGGTCCTCGACGCGAGACGCGATCAGCGCCTGCCGGTAGTGGGCGAGGGCGGTCATGCGGCACTCCTCAAGTCAGCCGCACGCTCGGCGCGCAGCTCGTAGTCCTGTTGGTCCGCCTGCTCCTGCAGGTCCTGAGCGATCCGCTCCGTCAGCGCCTCGCGGCAGCGATCCGTGATGTGCAGCGGCAGCGACAGCAGCGCATCGCTCGCGCGCTCCCAGTAGTCCGTGCCGTCCGGCGGGCATGCGAGGGCGTAGCAGTTCGGGGTGGCGTTCGCGGTGGGGCTCATGCCGGTCGCTCCGAAGGACGCTCGTCGAACCACTGGAAGATCACCCGCACGC
>NZ_JBHSGG010000011.1:0-95253 GCF_042654365.1 Coralloluteibacterium thermophilum | reverse complement strand
CGACCCCTCGGCGCCACAGGCCGCATGGCTGCTGGCTATGAGGGGTTCTTCAGGGCCGACGTAGTAGCCGGGCATGTCGCGATCGATGGTTCGCGCTTCGACATCGTTGCCTCCTCCTTCCATGAGTGGCCCGCCCACGCGCAGGTGGACGGGAAGTCGGGAGGTTCGAAACCGCAGACAGACGGCGGGCGTATTCCCCTTGCGGGTGTTGTATTAGCCGCCCTCCCGACGCAGGCATCGCGTCGGTCGTGCCTGCAAGGGTGCAGGCACAAAAAACCCACCGGTTTGACGGAGGTGGGGACCGCTGTACGAGGAGTTTCGACGCTCCTTGGGGGCGAGTCTGCTACTGGATGTGCGGGGAGTCAACGGGTGGGTTAGGGCCACACACGGGAGTTAACCCTGACCCGGCTAGTCCAACTTCGAGGGTTGTTTTCTGGAAAAAATCTCTAATAGAGCGCAAATGGCCAGTGCGCCCAAAATAATCGCAGAGCCAGTTAAAAATATCTGCGTGATTGCAGGCGACACCTTACAGCGCGTCAGGCTATATCTATAACGACCTTTCAAATCCGTGCAAATGTCTACATTAGACCAGACAAATGAATAGCCAATATTATGGCTCGTCGAGCTGTTGCCGCGCGTAATTTCCACGTTGTAGGGAATGTACAGCAGGCTCAGTGCGGTCAACAAAAGCCCGGCGGACATGGCTACCTTTACTCTGGTCTTCAGAGGCGTGCTGAACATGAAAGCTCCGTGTGAATGCTGGGTATGCCGCGCGTGCGTGGGCGAGACAGTATGGGGCTATGTCTAATAGTTGCCCGTCTGACTAATCATCCGTGCCAGAACACGCCCTCCAAGTTATTCTCTAGAGGCCATTGCTTAAGAAATTGCGCCACAAGCTCGTCGGAAGGGCGGGAGCTTTGTTCTGAAATGGGAGTGTCTGGTCCATCCGGAATTATCCGGTAGAACCAAATAACCCTCCGAAAGTAGGGAACATAGCTGCGCGTAACCTGCATCAAAGACCAGATCTCGCAGTCTTCTTCTGGGCGCTTGAGATTAACGAGAATCGTTGCGACATCGCGCGCACAATCAGCGTTAATCTCAATCGCAAGGAGTTCCACACTCAACAAGCGTGAGTCCGCCATCTGCGGCCATTGGTGCAAATCTTGCATTATTTCGTCGAGGCAAGTCCGGGCCTGCTCTTGATTCATTTCTCATTCCCTCGATGTCGGGATGGATTCGCCTGCCCGCTCCACGGTTCACCTCAGCCATTTGCGTATGCCAGTTATGAGCGGGCCCGCGCGAATAAACCTCCGCTTGGCAGGTGTCCGGTCCCCCCCTGTCGGTAAGAGGTCGTAACGGGATCAGGTTCGCTTCTGCGCCGCCAACCTCGGCCGACGGCCGCACTCCAACCTCGTCCCGTATCCGACGTGGCTGGCGCTCGGTTGTACGCAGTACCAGCGTGCCGCGGTCTACAGGCAACTGCTGGACGAAGCGCTGCCGGACGCCACGCCCGCCGCCATCCGGCTCTCCCTACAGCAACGCACTTGGGACAGCGGCGACTCAGGACCATAGTCAAACTGAAAAAAACCCAGCGATTCGTTGGGGCGCGACCTGCGCGCCGGCCGCGCCGCTCGGCTTCGCCCAAAAAATGAAGCTCAGGAAGTGAACCTGACCCTTTACTCACGCGGTTACTCGGTGCGAGACTACGATTTTGCTTGCCCTAATCCTAATCCTTGCCTTGAGGTAGGGCTAAAAGAGATGCGCCGATTATATTCCTGATGTCATCTACGCTAAGAGAGATGTCGTAGTCATGTCGGGCATCGGTAGAAAAGTCTCTGACTCGCGAACTTTTGAGGTGAAGGCGGCCTTCCTCGGGCGACCATTTTGCCGTCATCTCCCCCAATTCGATCGATGTCTGACCCATGTTTCGCCAAGAGCCTTGTCTGGAAATGCGCATAAAGTTCTCGATAGGGTGCGTCTAATAGGGGTTGCTCGAGTTCTGCTGCTATCTTCCGAGTCGCTTACGGCGCTCCATATGGCCGGCTAGTTGCTCATCTAATATGAATTATCAGGTGCTACGCATCTAAACTCCAGTGACGCACTGCCTGGGCGTCCAAAGCCTGACTCTTGGCTGTCCTCGCGGATTCTCTGAATTACTTGACCTCTCTGCGTGCAGTATTCATTGGCTTGACGAAGCAAGTCAGACCTAGCTGCTACAGGCTCTCCAAATCCAATTTGCGGGCTTCTTTTGGAAACGATGAACACACCGTCTCCCGCAGGGATAACTCCGCTGCTTGCGCATGCCGCAAGAGCAATAGAAGCGACAGTCCCAATAAACATGTTACGCATATTGTCTCCTCATGGTGAATGTTTGGGATCGCCGCCAATCCCGGTAATCGCCTCGGGCCAGTGCTTCAGCCATTTCAATCTTGAGCAACTGCGCGGCGAAGGAGTTCATGTGTCAACACCAATGATAACTTCCATCGTGCGTGAATGAAGCCTCCCGTGATCTTTAAGGCTTGGGTCTAATGCATCGTAAAGCGTCGTCCGCTTAAGTGAAATTGCTAGGCAGCATCACTCGCACCATACTTCGCAGACCTTATTTGTCCGAATATTAAGAATCTTTGCTGATGCGCAAGCGCCGTATGGGCTCCCCTCGAGGAAGATAACGCGATCGCCTTCTTGCATGTTGAAGCAGTAAGTCTTGGCCTTGTACTTCTCGCCATTAACTATCAAGAGTTCGTCGTCGTAAGATGCTTCGATTTCGTATTCAGTCGCTGCGCTTGCAGTGGGCGTAAGTAAGAGTAGTGCGGAAATGGACACCCAGCGGATCATCTTCTTCATGTTGCGGTTCCCCCTGATATGCTGCTGATTGGCTGGACGGTGGCTTGATGTGACCATGTAATCTAATGCAGCATCCACACGGCCCTGTGGATAGTCTTGGGGCGGCTTATCTTTTCTTCTGCCATAAAGTCGCAGCCTTTGATGTCTCGGCGGCGCAAGCCGCGGCCCCACTGTAATTCACGAATTCACGTCCATCGTCCTCTCTCGCGCCCACTCCCGCAGCGCGCTGATTTGCTCGGCCATCACCACCGACAGCGGCCGTGTACTCTCAAGTTCCTCCAGCACCTGGGCGTAGGCGAGCCTTGTGCCCGACGCATGCGCGGCATACAGCCCCGCGACGATGGCCTGCTCGATCTCGGCGCCGGAGAAGCCGTCCGTGGCGGCGGCGAGCGCGGGCAGGTCGAAGTCGTCGGGATCCAGTGCCCGCCGCGAAAGGTGGATGCGGAAGATCTCCACCCGCGCCTCGGCGTCGGGCAGGTCCACGAAGAAGATCTCGTCGAAGCGGCCCTTGCGCAGCAGTTCGGGCGGCAGGTGCTGGACCTGGTTGGCGGTGGCGACGAGGAAGACCCGGCTCCGTCTCTCGGCCATCCAGGTCAGCAGGTAGCCGAGCACGCGGCGGGAGACGCCGCCGTCGCTGCCGGAATCGGTGGCGATGCCCTTCTCGATCTCGTCCATCCACAGCACGCAGGGCGCGAGCTGTTCGGCCGAGGCCAGGGCCTCGCGCAGGTTCTTCTCGGTCTCGCCGTGGTACTTGGCGTAGAGCGTGCCGAAGTCGAGCCGCACCAGCGGCACGCCGAGGCCGCCGGCCACGGCCTTGGCCGCGAGCGACTTGCCGCAGCCCTGCACGCCCAGCAGCAGGATGCCCTTGGGCGGGTCCAGCCCGGGCGGTGCGTTGCCGCCGACGAACACGGCCCTGCGCTGCTCCACCCACCGCCTGAGCCGGCGCACGCCGGCCACGTCCGCGAACTGCGCGGTGTCGAACTCGAAGTGCAGGTGACCGCTCTTGTTGAGCAGCTCGAACTTCAGCCTGGCGAGCTGCGGCAGGTCGTCGGCGTCGAGCGCGCCGTCGTCGAAGATGAGGTGCCGCGCGATGCGGCGCGCGTCCAGCGCGGACAGCCCGGCGAGGTTGCGCACGATCTCCTGGACGATCTCGCCGTCGGCCTCCACGCGGCGGCCGCCGTGCTCCGCGGCGTAGGCCTGCGCTTCCTCGCGCACCATCTTCAGCAGGGCGGGCGCATCGGGCAGGCGCAGGCCGAAGCGCACGGCGAGCGCGTCGAGTTCGGGCGGCAGCTCGATCCGGGTGCCGACCAGCACGAGGGTGTGGGCGTGGCAGTCGCGGCGCTGGCAGATCTCGCGAACCTGGCGCTGGGTGCCGGCGTAGCCGAGGTAGGGGTGGAAGTCGAACAGCAGGTAGATGCCGCGCGTGTCGGCCGCGTGGATCGCGCGCAGCGTGGTCGAGGCGTCGGGCGCTGCCGACGGCGGGTCCTCCCCGTCCAAGTCCATCCGCCGCAGCCCTTCGGTGATCGACCACCGGAACAGCGGCCGCCACACGTCCATCAACAGGTGCCGGAACAGCTCGACCACCCGCGCCTCGTCCGGCGTTTCGACGACGAGCAGCGGCGTGTTCGCCCTCACCAGCGCGGCGAGGTCCTTCAGCTCACCCATGGGCTCCCCCTTCCCTGAGGAGCGGACGATAGCAGAGGGACGGGACGGAGTTGGTGGTGTCGGCCAGGGGCCGCGATGCCGGGGAAGCGCTGTTGCGTCTGGAGCCGCGAGGGCGGTCACGGTCGGTGCGGATCGCGGCTGAAGCCGCTCCTACAAGAGGGCGGTTCAGTGGGAGCGGCTTCAGCCGCGAGCGGTGGCGACATGGGATGCGGCGGCACGGGATCGCCCGGCGGGATTGGGGGATAGGTGAANCCCGGCGGGATTGGGGGATAGGTGAAGCGTTCCGCAGGTGAGTGCGGGCGCTTCCCTTGGGCGTGGGGTCGCGGCTGAAGCCGCTCCTACAAGAGGTGGGCGGCTCAGTGGGAGCGGCTTCAGCCGCGACCGGTGGCGACATGGGATGCGGCGGCACGGGATCGCCCGGCGGGATTGGGAGATGGGTGACGCGTTCCGCAGGCGGGTGCGGGTGTTTCCCTGGGCGTGGGATCGCGGCTGAAGCCGCTCCCACAGGAGGTGGGCGGTTCAGTGGGAGCGGCTTCAGCCGCGATGGCGTCCTACAACGGGTGCGGCGGCACGGGATCGCCCGGCGGGATTGGGGGATGGGTGAAGCGCTCCGCAGGTGGGTGCGGGTGTCTCCCTGGGCGTGGGATCGCGGCTGAAGCCGCTCCTACAAGAGGTGGGCGGTTCAGTGTGGGAGCGGCTTCAGCCGCGACCGGTGGCGACATGGGGTGCGGCGGCACGGGATCGCCCGGCGGGATTGGGGATGGTGAAGCGCTCCGCAGGTGGGTGCGGGTGTTTCCCTGGGCGTGGGATCGCGGCTGAAGCCGCTCCTACAAGAGGTGGGCGGTTCAGTGGGAGCGGCTTCAGCCGTGACCGGTGGCGACATGGGATGCGGCGGCACGGAATCGCCCGGCGGGATTGGGGGGTGGGTGAAGCTCTCGCAGGCGGGTGTGGGTGTTTTCCCTGGGCGTGGGATCGCGGCTGAAGTCGCTCCTACAAGAGGTGGGCGGTTCAGTGGGAGCGGCTTCAGCCGCGATGGCGCATTTCCTACCGGGATCGCCCGCGCTCGCCGATGTCGGAGCTCGTCCGGCGCGGCACGCTCGGCGGATGGCCAGTCAGCGCGTTGATCGTCCTCATGCCCATGCGCTGCGCACGGGGCGGACCTCGGAGCCGGGGCGGGTGTACCTGCTCACAGCGGTCGTAGCCGGGCGGCACCCCGTGTTCGCGGATCCCACGACGGCTGCCGGCGCGGCCCGCGTCCTTGCGGACAGGGACACGTGGCTCGACGCGCGCCTCCTGTGCTGGGTGTTGATGCCGGACCACTGGCACGGGCTGCTGGTGCTCGGCAACGGCAGTACTTTGGCGGCATGCATGCAGCGGGCAAAGGGGCGGGCGGCGCGGGCGGTGAATCGGTTGCGCGGCACGTCTGGGGCGCTGTGGATGCCGGGCTACCACGACCGGGCGTTGCGCAGGGAGGACGACGTGCGGACGGTTGCGCGGTATGTCGTCGCGAATCCGCTTCGTGCGGGCCTGGTGACCCGCCTGGGCGACTACCCGTACTGGGATGCGGTATGGCTCGGCGGCGCGGACGGGTATGCGGCGGGATTGGGGGATGGGTGAAGCGTCGCGCAGGCGGGTGTGGGTGCTTCCCTTGGGCGTGGGGTCGCGGCTGAAGCCGCTCCTACAAGAGGTGGGCGGTTCAGTGTGGGAGCGGCTTCAGCCGCGATGGCGTCCTACAACGGGTGCGGCGGCACGGGATCGCCCGGCGGGATTGGGGGATGGCTGACGCGTTCCGCAGGTGGGTGTGGGTGTTTCTCTGGGCGTGGGGTCGCGGCTGAAGCCGCTCCTGCAAGAGGTGGGCGGTTTCAGTGTGGGAGCGGCTTCAGCCGCGATGGCGTCCTATAACGGATGTGGCGGCACGGCGCGGTCGGCGAGGGCGTGGGCGATGGCCTTGCCGGCTTCGCGGCCTTCGAAGACGGCGGTGACCACCAGGTCGGCGCCGCGGACGGCGTCGCCGCCGGCGAAGATCCTGGGATGGCTGGTGGCGTAGCGGCGGGGCTCGTCGGTGTCGATGCGGCCGTCGGGGGTCAGCGCCACGCCGTGTTCGGCCAGCCAGGCCGGGGGGCTGGGGCGGAAGCCGAAGGCGATGATGACGACGTCCGCCGGCAGCACGCTCTCGCTGCCCTCGACCAGGGCCGCGGCGCTAGCGCGTCCGCCGCCGGGGGCGGTCTCGGCGAGCCGCACGCCGGCGACGCCGCGCGTGGCGTCGCCCTCGATCGCCAGCGGCTGGCGGTTGAACAGGAAGTGCACGCCCTCGTCGCGCGCGTTCTTCACCTCGCGGCGCGAGCCGGGCATGGCGGCCTCGTCGCGGCGGTAGACGCAGGTGACGTCGGCCGCGCCGAGCCGGATCGCGGTGCGCACGCAGTCCATGGCGGTGTCGCCGCCGCCCAGCACCACCACGCGCCTGCCGGTCAGCTCCGGCGGGCCGGCGCCGTCGCGGGCGGTGCCGAGCACGCGGCGGCCGTTGGCGATGAGGAAGTCGAGCGCCGGGTGGACCCCGGGCAGATCCTGGCCCGGCAGGCGGCCGTCCACGGGCGTGTAGGCGCCGGTGCCGACGAACACGGCGTCGTAGTCGGCGAGCAGGGTCTCGAAGGCCACGTCGCGGCCGATCTCGGTGCCGAGGTGGAAGCGCACGCCCATGTGCTCCAGCACGCCGCGGCGGGTGGCGACGACCGCCTTGTCGAGCTTGAACGGCGGGATGCCGAAGGTGAGCAGGCCGCCGATCTCCTCGTTGCGGTCGTAGACGTGGGCCTGGATGCCGGCGCGCGCGAGGCGGTCGGCGCAGGACAGGCCCGCGGGGCCGGCGCCGACCACGGCGACCTTCCTGCCGGTGGGCGCGACGCGCGACAGGTCGGGCCGCCAGCCCTGCCGGAACGCCTCGTCGACGATGTACTTCTCGACCGCGCCGATGGTGACCGCGCCGAAGCCGTCCTCCAGCGTGCAGTCGCCCTCGCAGAGGCGGTCCTGCGGGCAGACGCGGCCGCAGACCTCGGGCAGCGGGTTGGTCTCGTGGGCGAGCGCGGCCGCCTCGAACAGCCGGCCCTCGCGCACCAGCTTCAGCCAGTTCGGGATGTAGTTGTGGACCGGGCACTTCCACTCGCAGTACGGGTTGCCGCACTCGATGCAGCGCGCGGACTGCTCGGCCGCCTCGGCGGGGGCGAAGTCGCCGTAGATCTCCTTCCACCCGAGCACGCGCACCGACACCGGCAGCTCGCGCGGCGGTTGGCGCGGGACGTCGAGGAACTGGAAGACGTTCTTCTGCATCGTGGTCTGGCTCCCGGGGCCGAGGCCGCCGTTGGCTGGAGGTCAGGCGCCTGCGCGTGCGGCGCAGGCGCCCTTGCCGTTGCTGTTGCTCCGCTTTCGGGGTCCCGGTAAGGCACGGCGAGCGCCTGGAGGATCAGCCGCGAAGCGGGCGCGGGCATGGACGCCCGCGACGTTTTCCTCGCGACAGGATGTCGCGTGGAAAACGCCCGGAAGGCGATCGCGCACCCGCAGCGCCCCGCGCTGCGGGCGTGCCGCCCGGGGTGCCCTTTCTTCTTGGTTACTTCTTCTTTGGGCAAGCAAAGAAGAAGTGACCCGAAGCCCGGAGGGCTTCGGAAGCCGTTGCATCTGCTTTCGCTCCCCCGGATCGCGGCATGAACGGAGGGGCCCCGGACAGCGGACGGCAACGGTGGCGACGGGCGACGACGGCAGCGATCGCAACTGCAACGCCGCAAGAATCCGCAACCGCATGTTGCGCATGCGCCGAAGGGCCCGGCCCATCACGCCGCCTCCCGCAGGCTCTCGATCAGCGACTCCAGCGAGGCCGCCTTGGGCTTGACCAGCCAGAACCGGCCCAGGTGGTCGCGGAAGTCCTCGAGGATCTCCGCGCCGAGCGTGCTGCCGGTCAGCTCGACGTGGCGCCCGATCAGGCCGCGCAGGTGCTGGAGGTGGTTCTCCATGCCCTGCTGCGAGATGCGGTGGATGTCGATGAGCTCGTGGTTGTAGCGGTCCACGAAGCCGCGATCGGCGTCGTAGACGTAGGCGAAGCCGCCGGTGAAGCCGGCGCCGAAGTTGAGCCCGGTGGGCCCGAGCACCACGACGATGCCGCCGGTCATGTACTCGCAGCCGTGGTCGCCGACCCCCTCGATCACCGCCAGCGCGCCGGAGTTGCGCACCGCGAAGCGCTCGCCCGCGCGGCCCGCGGCGTAGAGCTCGCCGCCGGTGGCGCCGTAGAGGCAGGCGTTGCCCATGATGGCGGCGTCGCGCGCGGCATAGCCGGCGTCGGCCGGCGGGCGGATCACGATGCGGCCGCCGGCCATGCCCTTGCCGACGCCGTCGTTGGCGACGCCGTCGAGGTGGAGGTGGAGGCCGCCGGCGTTCCACACGCCGAAGCTCTGGCCGGCGGCACCGGTCAGGCGCACGGTCCAGGTCGCGCCCTCGGCGCCGGCGTCGCCCCAGCGCGCGGCGATGGCGCCGGAGACGCGCGCGCCGACCGCGCGGTCCTGGTTCGCGATGGGCAGCGCCACCTCGGCGCTGCGCCCGGCCTCGATGGCCTCGCCGAGGCGTTCGAGCAGGGTCGCGTTGAGCGCGCCGCGGTCCCAGGGCGGGTTGCGCGGCTGCGCGACCGTGCGCGGCCCCGCGCCCACGTCGGCGAGCAGGGCCGAGAGGTCGATGGGCTCGCGCGTGGCGACGTCCGTCCGCGGCCGCAGGCGGCCGACGTCGCCGATCACGTCCTCCAGCCGGCGGATGCCCAGCCGCGCCATCCAGCGCCGCACGTCCTCGGCCACGAAGCGGAAGTAGCGCATCGCCCGCTCCGGCAGGCCGACGAAGTGGTACTCGCGCAGGCGCTTGTCCTGGGTCGCGACGCCGGTCGCGCAGTTGTTGAGGTGGCAGATGCGCAGGTACTTGCAGCCCAGCGCGATCATCGGCGCGGTGCCGAAGCCGAAGCTCTCCGCGCCCAGCAGGGCGGCCTTGAGCACGTCCAGCCCGGTCTTGAGCCCGCCGTCGGTCTGCAGGCGCACGCGGCCGCGCAGGTCGTTGAGCCGCAGCGTCTGCTGCGCCTCGGCCAGCCCCAGCTCCCAGGGGATGCCCGCGTAGCGGATCGAGGACACCGGCGAGGCGCCGGTGCCGCCGTCGTGGCCGGAGATGGTGACGAGGTCGGCATAGGCCTTGGCCACGCCCGCGGCGATGGTGCCGACGCCCGCGTGCGCGACCAGCTTCACCGAGACCAGCGCCTCGGGATTGACCTGCTTGAGGTCGAAGATCAGCTGCGCGAGATCCTCGATGGAATAGATGTCGTGGTGCGGCGGCGGCGAGATCAGGCCGATGCCGGGCTTGGCGTAGCGCAGCCGGGCGATGGTCTGGTCCACCTTGTGGCCGGGAAGCTGGCCGCCCTCGCCGGGCTTGGCGCCCTGGGCGATCTTGATCTGCAGCACCTCGGCGCCGGCGAGGTAGGCGGGGGTGACGCCGAAGCGGCCGGAGGCGACCTGGCGGATCTTGGAGCGACGCTCGGTGCCGTAGCGGGCCGGGTCCTCGCCGCCCTCGCCGGAGTTGCTGCGGCAGCCGAGGCGGTTCATGGCGACGGCGAGCGCCTCGTGCGCCTCGGGCGAGAGCGCGCCCAGGCTCATGCCGGCGGAGTCGAAGCGGGCGAGGATGGCCTCGACCGGCTCGACCTCGTCCAGCGGGATCGGCGCACCCGCGGCCACCGGCTCCAGCAGGTCGCGCAGCGTGGAGGGCGGGCGGGTGTCCACGGCGTCCACGAAGGCCTGCCAGTCCTCGGGCGCGTCGCTCACCACCGCGCGCTGCAGGCTGCGCACGACCGCCGGGTCGTACATGTGCGCCTCGCCGCCCTGCATGTACTTGAGCAGCCCGCCCGGGGCGAGCGGCGCCTGCGGCTCGGCGGCGTGCGCGGCCAGCTCGCGCTGGTCGGCCTCCAGCCGCGCGAAGCCCGCGCCGCCGATGCGGCTGGGCGTGCCCGCGAAGCAGAAATCCACCACCGCGCGGTCGAGGCCGAGGATTTCGAACAGTTGCGCGCCGCGGTAGCTGCCGATGGTCGAGATGCCCATCTTCGAGAGGATCTTCAGCAGCCCCTTGCGCAGGCCGCGCCGGTAGCTGCGGCCGACCTCGAGCCGCTCCTCGCGGGTGTCGCCGTCGCTGCGCGCGCGGATGACGCCGGCGCGCTTGAAGTCGAACAGGGTCTGGTAGGCCAGCCACGGATACACCGCGGTCGCGCCGTAGCCGATCAGGCAGGCGATGTGGTGCGGGTCGCGCGCGGTCGCGGTCTCCACCAGCAGGTTGCAGGCGCAGCGCAGGCCGGCCTCGACCAGGTGGCGGTGGACGGCGCCGGTGGCGAGCAGGGCGTGGACCGGGATGCGCATGGACTCCGGCTCGAAGTCCGACAGCCACAGCACGCTGACGCCGCCGCGCACCGCGGCCTCCGCGTTCGCGCACAGGCGCCGCAGCGCCGCCTCCAGGTCTTCGCCGGCCTCCTGGAACAGGGCCAGGCGCTGGTGCGGCCCGGCCACTTCCGGCATCGCCAGGATCTGCCGGAGCTTGCGCTGCGACAGCACCGGCGAGTTCAGCAGCACCTGGCGCGCGGCGTCGGGCGAGAGGTCGAAGATGTTGCCCTCGCGCCCGATCTGGGTCGCCAGCGACATCACCACCTGCTCGCGCAGCGGGTCGATCGGCGGATTGGTGACCTGCGCGAAGGCCTGGCGGAAACGGTCGTAGAGCGGGCGCACCTGGCGCGAGAGCGCGGCGATGGGGGTGTCGTCGCCCATCGAGCCGACCGCCTCGTTCTCGGTCTCGGCCAGCACCCGCAGCACCTGCTCGGCCTCCTCGCGCGACAGGCCGAAGCGCTTCTGCTGCACGCGCAGGACCTCGGGCGCGAGCGGCTCGGCGGACAGGTTGGGGTCGAGCAGGTCGGAGTGCAGGTAGCTGACCCCGGCCTTGAGCCACTTCTTGAACGGCGCGCGCGCGATGTTGATCGCGTCGATGGCCGCGCTGTCGAGCAGGCGCCCCTCCTGGAGATCGACCGCGAGCATCTCGCCCGGGCCCAGCCGGCCCTGGGCGACGATGCGCTCCGGCGGGCAGTCGCGCACCCCGGCCTCGGAGGCCACGACCAGCAGGCCGGCATCGTCGAGCGACCAGCGCGAGGGACGCAGGCCGTTGCGGTCGAGCACGCAGCCGGCGTAGCGGCCCTCGCAGAACACCACGCCCGCGGGGCCGTCCCAGGGGTCGGTGTGCAGGGCGTAGTACTCGTAGAAGGCGGCGAGGTCGGGGTCGAGCTGGGCCAGCGAGTGGCCGGCCGGCGGGATCAGGATGCGCAGCGCCGCCAGCGGGTCGAGGCCGCCGACGGTGAGCACTTCGAGCATCTCGTCGAGGCTCTGCGAGTCCGAGCCGTCCATGGACACCAGCGGGTCGAACTCCGACAGGTCGAGCAGCGCGCTCTTCCACACGTGGCGGCGCGCCTGCGCCCAGCGGCGGTTGCCCTCGATGGTGTTGATCTCGCCGTTGTGGGCGAGCATGCGGAAGGGCTGCGCCAGCGCCCAGCGCGGCGCGGTGTTGGTGGAGAAGCGCTGGTGGAAGATCGCGGCCTGCGCGGCGAGGTCCTCGCGCAGCAGGTCGGGATAGAAGTCGGGCAGGGCCTGCGGCCGCAGCATGGCCTTGTAGCCGAGGCTGTCGGCGGACAGGCCCAGCAGGTAGGCGTCGGGGCGGTCGCGCAGCCCGCGCAGGTCGCGCAGCGCGGCCTCGGCGCGGCGGCGGGCGACGAACAGGTCGCGGCGGAAGGCCAGCGGGTCGGGCGCGTCGTCGTCCGCCGGCACCACGAACACCTGGTGCACGCGCGGCGGCCCGGCCGTGGGGCCGCAGGCGCGCGGGTCGGTCGGCACCTCGCGCCAGCCGGCGCAGCGCAGGCGGCGCGTGGCCAGGGCGGCGTCGAGCGCCTCGCGCACCCGCCGCTCCGCCGCGTCGTCGTCGGGCACGAACACGGTGCCGGCGCCGAACGGGTGCGCGGGCAGGGCGATGCCGGCCTCGGCGGCCACCGCGCGCAGGAAGCCCTCCGGGCGGTGGATCAGGATGCCGGCGCCGTCGCCGGTGATGCCGTCGGCGCTCAGCGCGCCGCGGTGGGCCAGCCGCGCCAGCGCCTGCAGGGCGGCGGCCACGACCTCGCGCGACGCACCGCCGCGGGTGTGCGCGATCAGGCCGAAGCCGCAGCTGTCGTGCTCGAAGGCCGGCGAGTACAGGCCGGGCCCGGGTGCCAAAGACGGTGCCATCGAACCTCCGCTAGCGCGCGGGTCCCGCGCGCGCGGCGGCGCCCGGGCGGACTTCCGACTAGAGCACAGTTGCTGCGACGCGGCAATTTCATCGGCGGGATGCCGGTGCCGCCGCCGTGCAACGCCCGGCCGGGATGCTAGATTGCCGGGCGGAGAGCGGAGATGAGGTGGACGCGGATGCGCACGATCCTGGTCGCCAATTCCAAGGGCGGGGCCGGCAAGACCACGGTGGCCACGCACCTTGCGGGGCATGCCGCCGTCGAGGGCCGTCGCAGCGTGCTGGTCGATGCCGACCCGCAGCGCTCGTCGTGGCGCTGGTGCGAGCGCCGCGCCGGCCTGGAGACGGCGGTGCTGCCGGTGGACGGCCAGCGCGGCACCTGGCGCCAGCAGATCCCGGCCGACGCCGAGCAGGTGGTGATCGACGCCCGCGCCGGCGCGCTCGGGCCGGACCTCCAGCCCTTCCTGCGCCACGCCGACGCGGTGGTGGTGCCGGTGCTGCCGTCGATGATCGACCTCGAGGCCACGGTGCCCTTCCTCGACTCGCTGGCGCGGCACGCGCGGGTGCGCAGCGGCGAGCTGCCGGTCGCCATCGTCGCCAACCGCCTGCGCCCGCAGACCCGCGCGACCCAGGAGATCCTCGGCTTCCTCGCGCAGTGGCCCTACCCGGTGGTGGCGGAGCTGCGCGACACCCAGGCCTACGTCATGCTCGTCGGCCTCGGCCGCACCCTGTTCGACTACCAGTCCGAGCACGTGCGCGCGCACCAGGCCGACTGGCAGCCGCTGCTGCGCTGGCTCGACCGGCGCGGTTGAGCACCGCGCGGGCGCCGCGACGGCACGCCGTCCGGGCTCGCACTCCCTACACGGCGCGCGGGCGCAGATAATCCGCGGCCCCGACCCCCCCGGAGTTCCCGTGACCGAACTGATCCTGCTGCGCCACGCGCACGCCGATGCCGCCGCCCCCGGCCAGAGCGACCTGGACCGCAGCCTGTCGGCCGAGGGCGAGGCCGAGGCCGAGGCGGCCGCGCAGTGGCTGCGCGAACAGGGCTTCTCGCCGGACCGCGTGCTGTGCTCGCCGGCCCAGCGCACGCGCGCGACCTGCGAGCGGGTCATGCGCGCCCTGGGCTATGCGGACCTGCGCGACTCGCCGCAGATCTACGAGGCCACGCCGGGCACCCTGCTCGACCTGGTCGACGCCCACCGCGACGTGCCGCGGCTGATGCTGGTCGGCCACAACCCGGGCCTGGAGCGGCTGCTCGCCCTGCTCACCAGCGGCCGTTCCGGCGATGCGCGCGGCATGCCGCCGGCGTCGATTGCCTGGCTGCGCTTCGACGGCGGGCAGCCGCTGGAGCCCGGGGCGGCGGAGCTGGTGCGTTTCTGGTTCCCCTGAGCGCCGTGCCCCTCCGCTCCGCGATCCTCCTGCCGCGCGCGCCGCGGCCGGCACGCTGACATGAGCGCCGCGCTCGTGCTGATGCTGGCCGCCCTCGCGCCGGCGCAGGCCGACGTCCCGGCGGTGGCGCCGGTGCGCCACCGGGTGCACGCGGCGGGTTCGAGCGCGCGCTTCCAGGTCCGTCTGCGCACCCTGCGCCGGGTCGAGGGCCGCTTCGAGCGGCTGGAGGGGACGGTGCTGCCGGACGCCGCGGGCGACCTGCAGGTGCGCGTGCGGGTGGAGGCCGACGGCGTGGTGTTCCCCGGGCGCCCGGGCTATACGCAGTGGGCGCGCTCGGAGGCCTTCTTCGACGCCGCGCGGCATCCGCACATCGTGTTCGAGTCGCAGCGCTTCGCGCCCGCCCTGCTCGTCACCGGCGGCGACCTGGACGGCCGCCTCCTGCTGCGCGGCACCTCGCGGCCGGTGCGCTTCCGGGTCGCCCCGGCGGCCTGCGCGGCGCCCGGCATCGACTGTCCGCTGGAGGTCCGCGGCGAGGTCTCGCGCAGCGCCTTCGGCATGAACGCGCTGCAGATGGCGGTCGCCGACCGCGTGCGCTTCGCCTTCTCCCTGCGCCTGGAGCCCTCGTCGTGAGCGCCGCCGTCCGCACCGCGCTGCTGCTGGCGGCGGCCCTGCTGCTGCCCGGCTGCGCGACCCTCGGCGAGAACCAGCGCCGCCAGGCCGTGGCGCTCGCCGAGGCCGCGCGCCCGGCCGCGCTCACCTGCGACCGCGAGGACGCCTGCGCGCGGCCCTCGCCCCTGCGCGAACTGGGCGACCGCGCGCTGGCCGAGACCGCCGCGCAGGCCGCGCCGCGGCACTACGCGCTGCTGCTGGAGTACGGCCAGGACGCCCTGGTCGCGCGCATCAACCTCATCCGCAGCGCGCGCGAGAGCATCGAGGTGCAGAGCTTCATCTACGCGGAGGACGACTCGGGCTACTTCGTCATGCGCGAGCTGGTCGCGGCCGCGCGCCGCGGCGTGCGCGTGCGGGTGCTGCTCGACCAGATGTTCAGCGTGGAGAACACCCGCCTGGCCGCGGCCCTGGCCGGCGTGCACCAGAACTTCGAGCTGCGCCTGTACAACCCGACGTTCAACAACGCGCACACCAACTACTTCCAGTTCGCCGCGGGCGTCGTGCTGCGGTTCCGCAACTTCAACCAGCGCATGCACAACAAGCTGCTGCTGGTCGACGGCGTGGTCGGCATCACCGGCGGGCGCAACTACCAGGACCGCTATTTCGACTGGGACCCGGAGTTCAACTACCGCGACCGCGACATCCTCGTCGCCGGGCCGGTGGGCGAGGCGATGCGCGCCAACTTCGAGGCGTTCTGGGCGCACCCGCGCGCGGTGACCGCCGCGCGCCTGGACGACGTGGGCCGCCAGCTGCTCGCCCACGACGGCCCGCCGCGCACGCTGGAGCAGATCGGACTGGAGCAGCCGGCGATCAAGCGGCCGGACCGCGTCGAGGCGGTGCTGGCGGCGGCCGACGACGCCGAGGCGCTGCGCGAGGGCCTGGCCGCGCACGCGATCCCCGTGGGCCGGGTGGACTTCCTCGCCGACCTGCCGGACAAGCACGAGGGCGGCCGCACCCGGGCGGACGCCTCGCACGGCCTGCGCGCCCTCATCGAGGGCGCGCGCGAACAGGTCCTGCTGCAGACGCCCTACCTGGTGCTCTCGCGCGAGGCGCGGCGCATGTTCCGGCGCATGCAGCGGCGGCCGGACGCGCCGGAGGTGGTGGTCTCCACCAACAGCCTCGCCGCCACCGACGCCTTCCCGGTCTACGCGCTCTCGCACAAGTACAAGCGCACCTACCTGCGCGAGCTGGGCTTCCGCATCCACGAGTACAAGCCGTTCCCGCTGGATGCGCCGATCGACGTGCTGGCCACCGGCGCGCTCGACCAGCCGCCGGAGGAGCGCGCCGAGCCGCCGCGTGCGCCCAACCGCGCCTTCGGCTCGGCGCGCGCGGAGACCGGCAGCCCCTCCGGCCCGACCTCGGAGTCCACCTTCGCCGCGGTGGGCTCGGGCGCGCGCCGCGGCCCGCTGCCGCTGCGCAGCGCCGGCGTGCGCGTCGGCCTGCACGCCAAGTCGCTGGTGATCGACCGGCGCGTGGGCATCGTCGGCACCCACAACTTCGACCCGCGCTCGGACAACTTCAACACCGAGAGCGCGGTGGCGATCTACGACACCGCCTTCGTCGATGCGCTCAGCGCCGAGATCGAGCGCGACCTGCAGCCGGAGAACGCCTGGGTCGTCGCGCGCCGGGTCCAGGACTGGACGCCGGTGGTCTCGGACATCAACTACAACCTCGGCAAGCTGTTCGAGGCCCTGCCGCTGTTCGACCTGTGGCCGGTGCGCTACGCCACCAGCTACGAGTTCGTGCCCGGCCCGGACTGCGCGCCGGCGCCGCCGGACACCGATCTCTTCCGCGCCTGCTACCGGCCGGTCGGGGACTTCCCCGAGGTCGACGTGCCGACCAAGTCCATCTACACGCGCATCCTCACGGCCTTCGGCGCCGGCCTGGCCCCGATCCTCTGACGCCGCTCGCGCCGGGCGCATTGACGCTTTCCGGCGGCGCGCCTTAGCCTGCGGCCCTTCTTTCTCCCGAGCAGGGCCGCCTCATGACGCTGTCGCTTGCCATCGAACTGTCCGACGCCGACCTGGAGCACTTCCGCGAGGCGCAGCGCGAGGCGGCACGGCGCGCCGAGGGCCGGCCCGCCGAGGAGGCCATCGCCGCCGCCGAGGCACTGCTGAAGGAGGCCGACCTCGCCAGGGTGCCGGACTTCGTCGCCCAGCGCCTGGAGCGCCTGGACGGGCTGGTCGCGATGCTGCGCGACGAGGGCTGGGCGCTGCCGGAGGAGGACCGCCGGCACGTCCTCGCCGCCCTGGTCTACTTCGCCGACCCGGCCGACGCCATCCCGGACCACGTGCCGGTGCTGGGCTTCCTCGACGACGCGATCATGATCGAGCTGTGCGTGCGCGAGCTGCGCAACGAGATCGAGGCCTACGAGGACTTCTGCGCGTTCCGCGAGCACGAGGCCCTGCGCCGCGGCCAGGATCCCGCCACCATCGGCCGCGCCGACTGGCTGGCGCCGCGCCGCGACGAGCTGATCGAGCGCATGCGCAGCCGCCGCGCCCGCGACATGGGCGTGGGCTACGGCAGCAGCAGCGGCTACGGCGGCACCCGCACCTACAAGCGTCCGTGGCGCCCCGGCGTGATCCGCACCTCGTGAGCGGCGGAACCTCCGTCTTCCGGCGCCCGCTCTCGCTGGAGGAACTCAACGCACTCTCGCGCGACACGGCCATCGCCGCGCTGGGCATCGAGCTGACCGAGGTCGGCCCCGACTTCCTGCGCGGGCGCATGCCGGTGGACGCGCGCACCCGCCAGCCCTACGGGCTGCTGCACGGCGGCGCCTCGGTGCTGCTGGCCGAGACCCTGGGCAGCACCGCCGGCGGGCTGGCGGCGGCCGAGGGCCACGGCGTGGTCGGTCTGGAGATCAACGCCAACCACGTGCGCGCGGTGCGCGAGGGCTGGGTGGTCGGCACCGCCCGGCCCCAGCACGTGGGGCGCACCACGCAGCTGTGGGAAATCCGGATCGAGGACGAGGCCAGCGGCAAGCTGGTGTGCGTGTCGCGGATCACGCTGGCCGTGATCCCGCGCTAGGCGCGGGACGCGCTCCGCACGCGGCACTGCAGCACGCGCAGCGATTTCGGCGAGAATGCACGCGATGTCGCCCCCGTTGCCCCGCTCGAGCCCGCTGCTGCGCGCACTCCGCTACCTGCTCCGCACGCCCGTGCTGGCGCTGCACGTGGCGATCGCGCTGCCGCTCACGCTGCTCCTCATCAATCCGCTGACCCGGCGAATGCAGGTCGGCGGCGAGCGCCTGGACCACCGCGCCATCCGGCTGTGGTCGGCCGGCCTGCTGCGCATCTTCGGGCTGCGCACGCGCCGCATCGGCACGCCGCTGCCCGGGGCGGTGCTGACCGTCGCCAACCACGTGAGCTGGATCGACATCACCCTGCTGCACAGCCAGCGCGCGGTCGGCTTCGTCGCCAAGGACGAGATCAGCCGCTGGCCGCTGATCGGCTGGCTGGCGCGGCGGGCCGGCACCATCTACCACCGGCGCGGCGACACCGAGTCGCTCAACGGCGTCATGCACCAGATGCTGCGCCGCCTGGAGGAGGGCGGGGCGGTCGGCGTGTTCCCCGAGGGTCGCACGCGCGACGGCGGCGAGGTCGGCGTGTTCCATGCCCGCATCTTCCAGCCGGCGGTGCTGGCGGGCGTGCCTGCGCAGCCGGTGGCGCTGAAGTACGGCGCCGGCGCCTCGGCCCAGACCGTCGTCGCCTTCCAGCCCGGCGAGAACTTCGTGCAGAACTTCGTCCGCCTGC
This sequence comes from Coralloluteibacterium thermophilum, assembly GCF_042654365.1. Lineage (NCBI taxonomy): Bacteria > Pseudomonadati > Pseudomonadota > Gammaproteobacteria > Lysobacterales > Lysobacteraceae > Coralloluteibacterium > Coralloluteibacterium thermophilum. Next base: position 76,624 of record NZ_JBHSGG010000011.1, on the reverse strand, counting down.
TCGGCGAGCCCGTGCGCGACGCCGAGGTGCACTTCCTCGAACCGGTGGCCGCGAGCGAGGACGGGCGCCGGCGCATGGCCGAGACCTGCCGCGCGCGCATCGTCGAGGCGATGCACGCATGACCCTGCACGCCGCCGACTACCGGCCGCCGCGCTGGCTCCGGGGCGGGCACGTGCAGTCGGTGCTGTCGTCCAGTGCCCTGCGCCGCCGGCGCGCGCGGCACGCCTTCGAGACCCGCGGCGCGACCACCCGCGAGCATCTGCTGGACTGTCGCGGCGTGCGCCTGCTCGGCCTGCACAGCGCGGTGCCGGGGCGCGCGCCGCGCGGGCTGGTGGTGCTGTTCCACGGCTGGGAGGGCAGCGCCGAGTCCGGCTACATGCACGCCACCGCCGCCGCCCTGCTGGACGCGGGCTACGAGGTGTTCCGGCTCAACTTCCGCGATCACGGCGACACCCACCACCTCAACGAGGACATGTTCCACTCCTGCCGCCTCGACGAGGTGGTCGATGCGGTGGCCGAGGTGCAGCGCCTGTTCCCGACGCGGCCGCTGCTCGCGGCGGGTTTCTCGCTCGGCGGCAACTTCGCCCTGCGCGTGGCGCGCGCGGCGCCGGCGGCCGGCATCGCGCTGCACCACGCGGTCGCGGTCTGCCCGGTGCTGGACCCGGCGCGCGGCATGCTCGCGCTGGAGCGGGGGCTGCCGCTCTACCACTGGTACTTCATGCGCAAGTGGCGGCAGTCGCTGCGGCGCAAGCGCGCGCTGTTCCCCGAGCGCTACGCCTGGGAGGACGCCCTGCTGCGCCAGGGCATGCGCCAGCTCACCGCCGCGCTGGCGGTCGGCTACGCCGGCATGGCCGATCTCGACGCCTACTTCGAGGGCTACTGCATCGCCGGCGAGCGTCTCGCCGGGCTCGAGGTGCCGGTCAGCATCCTCACCGCGGCGGACGATCCGGTCATTCCCGTCGAGGACTTCCACCGCCTGGCGCTGCCGGCGCATTCGCGGCTGGAGGTCTCGAACTGGGGCGGGCACTGCGGCTTCCTGGAGAACGCCGCGCTCGACGGCTTCGCCGAGCGCTGGATCGCCGCGCGCATGGACGCGGCGACCGCCGGCGTCGCCTGAGCGCGCGGCGCCCGGCGGGGGCGCGGCGTGTGGGTAGAATCGCCGGTTCGACAGACCGCCGGACCTCCGCATGCTGCAACCCGTGATCGAAGCCCTGCGTCGCAACGATGCGCCCGCGGCGCTGGCCGCCGCCGACGCCGCCGTCGCCGCCGCGCCGGAGGATGCCGCCGCCGCCCACCTGCAGGGCATGGCCCGCCGGCTCGCGGGCGACAACGAGGGCGCGCGCAGCGCCTTCGAGCGTGCCATCGAGCTGGACCCGGTCCAGGCCGACTATCACCTGAGCCTCGGCGCGCTCGCGCTCAACGCGCGCGACCTCGCCGGCGCGCGCGCGCGCCTCGACCGCACCGTCGAGCTCGATCCCAACCAGTTGCCCGCCTACCTGATGCTGGGCCACATCGCGCTGGCCGCCGGCGACCGCGAGGCGGCGCAGCGCCAGCTCAAGCTGGCCCAGCGCGTCGACGAGACGCATCCGCACGTGCGGGTGTTCGAGGCGCAGCTGCTGCTGGGCCAGGGCGACCACCAGCGCGCGCTGGCCATCCTCGACGGCACCGTGCGCGTCGCCCCGCGCGATGCGCTGGTGCAGTCGGCGCTGGCCCTGGCCTACATGGCCGCCGGCCACCACGCCTTCGCCGAGCAGGCGCTGCGCAACACGCTGGAACTCAATCCCGACCTCGTCGCCCAGCGCCGCCTGCTGATCGAGAGCCTGCGCCAGCAGAACCGCCCGGACGACGTGCTCGTCGAACTCGATGCGCTGCTCGCGCGGCATCCCGACGACGCGGCGGCGCACGCCGTGCGCGGCATGCTGCTGGCGAACCTGGGCCGCCACGAGGAGGCGATCGCCGCGCTCGAGCGCGCCCTCGCCCTGCAGCCGCGCGACGGCCGCGCCCTGGTCGCCCTGCTGCGCCTGCGCCAGGACCGCGGCGAGGACGAGGCCGCGCGCGCCTTCCTCGACGCACGGCTGGAGGACGCGGCGGCGGGCGAGCTGTACTGGCAGGCGCGCGTGGCCCTGGGCGAGCGCACCGGCGAGGACGTCGAGGCGCTGGCGCGGCGCTGGCGCGCGGCCTGGCCGGAGAGCCCGGTGGCCGCCGAGACGCTCGCGCTGTACGCCGAGATCCGCGGCGACCTGGCGGAGGCCGAGACGCTGGCCCGCGAGGTGCTGGAACGCGCGCCCGGCGCGCTGCGCGCGCGCCTGCTGCTCTACCGCATCGAACTGGTGCGCGACCCCGATGCCGCGATCGCGCTGATCAACGCGCTGGCCGAGCATCCGGAGCCGCTGGCGCGGGCCGACTTCCGCCGCGCGCGCGGCCTCGCCCACGCGCGGGCCGAGCGCCGCGAGCAGGCGCTGGCCGACTGGGGCGACGCGCACGCGGCCGCGCCCGTCCTTCCCTACGCCGGCCCGGCCGCCCTGCCCGCCGCGGCGCCTGCGCCCTCCGAGGCACCGGCCGCCGCCGCCGACGCGCCGATCCTGCTGTGGTCGCCTCCGGGCGCCGGTTCGGCGCTGGTGGTGGAACTGCTGCGCCGGCAGATGCAGGTGCCGATGATGGGCGACCGCCTGCTGCGGCAGGGCTCGCCCCGGCTCGACGGCCTGAGCGCGCCGCAGACCTGGCTCGACGACCCGGCCCATCCCGGCCACGCGCCCGGCGCCTTCGGCGAGGCGTGGCGGCAGGCCATGGCGCAGGCCGGCCTCGCCGGCGCCACGGTGATCGACTGGCTGGCCTACTGGGACGCGCGCCTGATCGCACCGCTGCGCAGCGAGCTGCCCGGCAGCCGCCTGGTCACCGTGCTGCGCGACCCGCGCGACGCGCTGCTGCACTGGCTCGCCTTCGGCACCCCGGGGCACCTGCGCGCGGACGCGCCCGAGGCCGCGGCGCGGGCGCTGGCGGCGAGCTTCGAGCACCTCGCCGCGACGCTCGAGGTGGAAGGCTTCGTGCAGGCCCTGCGCTACGAGGAACTGATCGAGGCGCCCGAGGCGGCGGTGGCGACGCTGTCGGAGGTGCTGGGCACGCCGCTGGAGATCGACGCGGCGACGCTGGCGTCCATCGTGGCCGCGGCGCGTCCCCCGCGCGCCTTCGCGCCGGGCGCGTGGCGCGGCTATGCCGACGTGCTGGGGGACGCCTTCGCCGCGCTGCATCCGGTCGCGGAGCGGCTGGGCTATCCCGCCTGATCCGGCGCGGCGCGTCCGCAGGGGCGCGCCGCGGCTTCCCTTCCCGAACCCCGAGGAGACTTCCATGCAGTTGCGCAGCAACGACTTCGACAACGGCGGCGTGCTGGCGGCCGCGTTCGCGGCCGGCGCGCCGGACGGTTTCGGCGGCAACCGCAACCCGCACCTGGCCTGGTCGGGCGCGCCCGAGGGCACGCGCAGCTTCGCCCTGGTGTGCATCGACCCCGATGCGCCGACCGATGCCAGCCTGGCCGGCAAGGAGGGCGTCGCCATCCCGGTCGAGCACGTGCGCGGCGAGTTCTACCACTGGGCGGTGGCGGACATCCCCGCGACGGTGACCGAGATCCCCGCGGGCAGCGCCGCCGACGGCTTCGAGAAGGGCGGCAAGCGCGATCCCCGCGGCCCGGCGGGCGCACGCCAGGGCCTCAACAGCTACACCGAGTGGTTCGCGGGCGACGCCGGCATGCGCGGCGACTACCTCGGCTACGACGGCCCGTATCCGCCGCCGAACGACCTGCGCGTGCACCGCTACATCTTCCGGGTCTTCGCGCTGGACGTGGAGAAGCTCGATCTCCCGGCGCGCTTCGCGGCGCCGGACCTGCTGCGCGCGATCCAGGGCCACGTGCTGGCCGAGGCGGCCGTGCACGGCCGCTACAGCCTCAACCCCGCGGTCGATCCCGCGGGCTGAGCGCGGCCGGCGGCGGGCGTCGCGGCCCGCCGCCGCGCCTCATCGTCCCGCCGGCAGCCAGAGCAGGAGCGCCACGCCGAGGGCGATGCGGTAGACCGCGAACGGCGTGTAGCGGTGCGACCTGATGTAGCCGAGCAGCCACTTCACCACGACGAAGCCGGTGACGGCCGCGGCCAGGAAGGCGACGCCGACGTCGCCCCAGGCCTCGTCGCCCATGGCGCCGTCCTTCCACAGTTCGAGGAAGGCGTAGGCGCTGGCGGCGAACATGGTCGGGATGCCGACCAGGAACACGAACTCGGTGGCCGCGGGGCGGTGCCGCGCGCCGGCCAGCATGGCGATGAAGATCGCCGCGGCCGAGCGCGAGGTGCCGGGGAAGACGCCGGCCACCACCTGGGCGAGCCCGACCAGCACCGCCACCGTCCAGGTGATGCTGCCGGGGCCGGGCAGGCGCTCGGCGATGCGCTCGGCGGTGATCATCCAGATGCCGCCGATGATGAGCGCGAGCGCGACCGGCGTGACCGCCTCCGGCAGTTCCCAGCCGGCCATGCGCACCGGCAGGCCGACCAGGGCGGTGACCAGGAAGGCCACGCCGATCTTGAGCAGGTAGTCACGGTTGTCCGGCCGGTTCCACGCCGTGGCGAGGCCCCACAGCCGCTGCCGGAACACCAGGGTGACGGCGAGGATGGCGCCGGCCTGGATCACGATGTTGAAGAAGTCCGAGCGCGCGCCGAGCCAGTGCTGGGCGATCAGCAGGTGGCCGGTGCTGGAGACCGGCAGGAACTCGGTGAACCCCTCGAGGATGCCCAGGAGCAGGGCGGACAGCAGGTCTGGCATGGGCGTGCCGGCAAAAGGGCAAGCATAGCGGCCCTGCCGCAGCGGCCCCACCCCGGCCGTGCGCACCATTCCGGTGCAGGGTCGCCCGAAAGCGCACCCCTGTGGTGCAGGGCGGCCGCCGCTGCCGCCGCTGCCGCAATGGATTCAAAGGTTTGCGTTCGCGGCGCGCTGGCACGGCCCTTGCTGTCCTTGATGCACTCTTCACTCCCACGGAGTCGCTTGTGACCAGCAACACCCCCGAGAAGCTCGTCAAGGACCACGACATCGAGTTCGTCGATCTCCGTTTCGTCGACATGCGCGGCGTGCAGCACCACGTCACCTACCCCGCCTCGATCATCGAGCCGGGCCTGTTCGAGGACGGCAAGATGTTCGACGGCAGCTCGATCCCGGGCTGGAAGGGCATCAACGAGTCCGACATGGTCCTGCTGCCGGACCCCGACACCGCGTTCGTGGACCCCTTCACCGCGGACCCGACCCTGGTCCTGACCTGCGACGTCCTCGACCCGGCGACCATGCAGTCCTACTCGCGCGACCCGCGCGGCGTGGCCAAGCGCGCCGAGGCCTTCCTGAAGTCCTCCGGCATCGCCGACCAGGCCTTCTTCGGCCCGGAGCCGGAGTTCTTCGTGTTCGACTCGGTCCGCTTCGCCAACGAGATGGGCCACACCTTCTTCGAGATCGACTCCGAGGAGGCGCACTGGAACTCGAAGAAGCGCTACGAGGGCGGCAACTCGGGCTACCGTCCCGGCGTCAAGGGCGGCTACTTCCCGGTCTCGCCCAGCGACACCCTGCACGACCTGCGCGCCGAGATGTGCAAGGTGCTGACCAGCCTCGGCATCGAGGTCGAGGTGCACCACCACGAGGTCGCCAACGCCGGCCAGTGCGAGATCGGCACCAAGTTCAACTCGCTGGTGAAGAAGGCCGACGAGCTGCTGACGACCAAGTACGTCATCAAGAACGTCGCCTACCGCAACGGCAAGACCGCGACCTTCATGCCCAAGCCCATCGTCGGCGACAACGGCTCCGGCATGCACGTGCACCAGTCGCTGGCCAAGGGCGGCACCAACCTGTTCACCGGCGACGGCTACGGCGGCCTGTCGGAGATGGCGCTGTACTACATCGGCGGCATCTTCAAGCACGCGCGCGCGATCAACGCCTTCACCAACGCCTCCACCAACTCCTACAAGCGCCTGGTGCCGGGCTTCGAGGCGCCGGTGATGCTGGCCTACTCCGCGCGCAACCGCTCGGCGTCCTGCCGCATCCCCTACGTGTCCAACCCGAAGGCGCGCCGCATCGAGATGCGTTTCCCGGATCCGGTGCAGTCGGGCTACCTGACCTTCGCCGCGCTGCTGATGGCGGGCCTGGACGGCATCCGCAACAAGATCCATCCGGGCGAGCCGGCCGACAAGGACCTCTACGACCTGCCGCCGGAAGAGGAGAAGGGCATCCCGACCGTGTGCCACTCGCTCGACCAGGCCCTGGAGGCGCTCGACGCCGACCGCGAGTTCCTCAAGGCCGGCAACGTGTTCTCCGACGACTTCATCGACGGCTACATCGCGCTGAAGATGCAGGAGGTCACCAAGTTCCGGGCGGCGACGCACCCGCTCGAGTTCCAGCTCTACTACGCGATCTGATGCGACACCCGCAGCCCGGCCCCGCGCCGGGCTGCGTCGTTGCGGGAGACGCGCGCAGGGATGCGCCAGCGCGGGCAGAGGGCAACGCACCGCGCGACGAGAACGATGACGGGGAGGCCAATCCGACGGAGAGGCTGTCATGTTCGATCGAGAGGGATGGACGCCGCGCCTGGCCGCGGCGGTCGTGCTGTCGGGCGCCTGCGCCACGGCGGATGCGGAGACCGGCGGTTCGCTGACGCTGACAGCGACTACGTCTTCCGCGGCTTCACCCAGACCGGCGAGAAGCCGGCGATCCAGGGCGGCATCGAGTTCGAGGCCGGCAACGGGTTCTACGCCGGCACCTGGGGCAGCAGCATCAGCTGGCTGTCGGACAGCGACCCGGCGGTGTCCAGCCAGGTCGAGCTCGACGGCTACTTCGGCTACCGCGGCGCCCTGTCCGACGCGGTCGGCTTCGACGTCGGCGCGATCCACTACCGCTACCCCGGCAGCTATCCGGCCGGCTTCGACCGGGCCGACACCTGGGAGGCCTACGCGGGGATCGAGGCCGCGGGCTTCGGGCTCAGGTACGCCTATGCGCTCACCGACCTGTTCGGCATTCCCGGCTCCGACGGCAGCGGCTACCTCGAGGCCTCCTACGGCCTGGACTTCGCTGGGCGCTGGACGCTGGGCCTGCACGTGGGCCGCCAGTACGTGTCCGGCCCCACGGGCCAGGACTACACCGACCGCCGCGTGAGCCTGGGCCTCGCGCTGCCGCAGGCCTTCGCGCTCGAACTCGCCTGGACCGACGTCAACCTCCACGAGGCCGATTCGCGCGCCTTCGTGAGCCTCACCAAGTCCTTCTGACCACCGCGAGGGGATCGCACCATGAAGTTGATCATCGCCATCGTCCGCACCTTCAAGCTCGACGAGGTGCGCGACGCGCTGGGCGCCGTCGGCGTGTCCGGCATCACCGTGTCCGAGGTCAAGGGCTTCGGGCGCCAGAAGGGGCACACCGAGCTCTACCGCGGCGCCGAGTACGTCGTGGACTTCCTGCCCAAGGTCAAGGTCGAGGTGGCCGTGCCGGACGGCCTGCTCGACGCCGCCCTCGACGCCATCCAGTCCGCCGCCGCGACCGGCAAGGTCGGCGACGGGAAGATCCTGGTGCTGCCGGTCGAGAAGACCGTCCGCATCCGCACCGGGGAGCTCGACGATGACGCGCTCTGAGTCTTTCGCCAAGGGGACCGCCATGACCACGACCACCGCCGTTTCCGCCCGCCCGCGCGTCCTGCGCACCGTCCTCGCCCTGTGCGGGCTGCTGTTCGCCTGCATGCTCGCGCCCGCCCAGGCGCAGGACGCCGCCGCTATGCCCGCCATCGACCACGGCGACGTGGCCTGGATGCTCACCTCCACCCTGCTGGTGCTGCTGATGGTGGTGCCGGGCCTGGCCCTGTTCTACGGCGGCATGGTGCGCGCCAAGAACGTGCTGTCGGTGCTGATGCAGGTGCTGGTGGTGTACAGCGTGGTGGTGCTGGTCTGGGTGGTCTACGGCTACAGCGTCGCCTTCACCGACGGCAACGCCTTCTTCGGCTCCTTCACCGAGAAGGCCTTCCTGCGCGGGATCGACGCCGACACCGTCGTCGACGGGCTGCCGGAGTTCCTGTTCGTGGCCTTCCAGTCGACCTTCGCCGGCATCACCACGGCGCTGGTCGTGGGCGCCTTCGCCGAGCGCGTCCGCTTCGTCGCGGTGCTGCTGTTCTCGGTGCTGTGGGTGACCTTCGCCTACCTGCCGATGGTGCACATGGTGTGGAGCGGCGACGACGGCTTCCTCGCGCACCGCGGCGTCATCGACTTCGCAGGCGGCACGGTGGTGCACATCAACGCGGGCGTGGCGGGCCTGGTCGGCGCCTACGTGCTCGGGCGGCGCCTGGGCTACGGGCGCGAGCCGATCAAGCCGCACAGCGTGCCCTTCACCTTCGTCGGCGCGGCGCTGCTGTGGGTCGGCTGGTTCGGCTTCAACGCCGGCTCGGCGCTGGCCGCCGACGGCAGCGCGGCCCTGGCGATGCTCAACACCATGGTCGCCACCGCCGCCGGCGTGGTCGCCTGGAGCGCGGTCGAGGCGCTCGCCAAGGGCCGTGCCTCGGCGCTGGGCGGCGCCTCGGGCGCCATCGCCGGGCTGGTCGGCATCACCCCGGCCGCGGGCACCGTGGGTCCGATGGGCGCCATCGCCATCGGGCTCGCCGCGGGTGCGCTCTGCGTGTGGGGCGTCAACGGCCTCAAGCGCCTGCTGCGTGCCGACGACAGCCTCGACGTGTTCGGCGTGCACGGCATCGGCGGCATCGTCGGCGCGCTGCTCACCGGCGTGTTCAGCGCGCAGGCGCTGGGCGGCACCGAGGCGGACCTCGCCATCGGCGCGCAGGTCTGGGTGCAGCTGGTCAGCGTGGTCTTCACCATCGTCTGGTGCGCCGTGGTCACCCTGCTCGCGATGCTGGCGGTGAAGGGCGTCGTGGGCCTGCGCGTCTCCGAGGAGGAGGAGCGCCAGGGCCTGGACATCGTCTCCCACGGCGAACGCGCCTACGAGCGCTGAGCCCCGGACGCGGGCGCGCGGCCCTCGCCGTCGCGCCCGTGCCCGATGCGGCGGCACATCCGTCGAAGCGCGCGGCACGCTCTAGAATGCCGGCATGACCCTCGCCCCCACCCTCGATGCCCTCGCGCTGCCCGTGGCGTGGACCGATGGCGAGGGCCGCATCGCCGGTTGCAATCCGGCCTTCGCGCGCTGGCTCGGGGTCAGCGCGCGCAGGCTCGAGGGCCTGCCGGTGACCGAGCTCGATGCGGACGACGGCAGGCTCGCCCGCCTCGTCGCCCGCCTGCCGGACGAGACCGACCCGGTGCGCGCGCGCCGCGTGCGGCTGCGCGCACCGGGCGGTGCCGACCGCTTCGCCGAGCTGCTCCTGGCCCAGGACGACGACGGCCTGCGCCTGGAGGCGCTGCCGGTCGAGGAGTTTCCCGGCGCCGAGCCCGCGAGCGACCTGCCCGCGGCCCTGCATGCCGCGCTGCGCGGGCTCGCGCACGAGATCCGCAACCCGCTGGCCGGGCTCAAGGGCGCCGCGCAGCTGCTCGCACGGCGGGTGGAGGACGAGGAATCGCGCACCCTGGTCGAGCTGGTGGAGAGCGAGTGCGCGCGGCTGGCGGGCCTGCTCGACCGGCTGCTCGACCCCGCTCCCGCGCGCCCGCTGGTGCCGCTCAACATCCACGGCGTGCTCGAACGCGTGCGCGTGCTGGCCGAGGCCGAGGCCGGCTGGACGGTGCGGCTGGAACGCGACTACGACCCCAGCCTGCCCGAGGTGCTCGGCGATGCCGACCGCCTGACCCAGGCCCTGTGGAACCTCGTGCGCAACGCGCTCGAATCCGGCGCCGGCACCGTGGTGCTGCGCACGCGCGCCGAGCGGCGCGCGCTGATCGGCGCGGTGGTGCACCGGCTGGCCCTGCGCATCGAGGTCGAGGACGACGGCCGCGGCGTCCCCGAGGACCTCACCGAACGCATCTTCCTGCCCCTGGTCTCGGGCCGGGCCGAGGGCTCGGGCCTGGGCCTTCCGCTGGCGCAGCAGATCCTGCGCGAGCACGGCGGCGCGCTGACCTACCGCTCCCGGCCGGGCCGCACGCTCTTCATCCTGACGATCCCGGTGCCGGCCGGCGGCGTCGAGGGAGTGGCCGATGGCGCCTGACCGGAGCCGGCAGGACGCGACGGTGTGGGTGGTCGACGACGACCGCAGCGTGCGCTTCGTGCTGGCGCAGGCGCTGCGCGACGCCGGCTTCGCCGTGCGTGCCTTCGAGCGCGCCGCCGACGCGCTCGACGAACTCGATGCGGAGGCGCCGGACCTGGTCTTCACCGACGTGCGCATGCCGGGCATGGACGGGCTGGCCTTCCTGGACGCCCTGCACGCGCGCATTCCCGCGCTGCCGGTGGTGGTGATGAGCGCCTACACCGACATCGCCGCCACCGCCGGCGCCTTCCGCGGCGGCGCCCGCGAGTTCCTGTCCAAGCCCTTCGACCTCGACGACGCGGTCGCGCTCGCGGCGCGCGCACTGCCCAGGGAGGGCGGCGAGCGCCGCGCGCCGGAACCGGCGGCGGCCGACGTCGGCGAGCAGCTCCTGGGCGACGCGCCCGCCATGCGCGACCTGTTCCGGGCCATCGGCCGCCTCGCGCAGGCGCCGCTCTCGGTGCTGGTGACCGGCGAGACCGGCACCGGCAAGGAGCTGGTCGCGCGCGCCCTGCACCGCGAGTCGCCCCGCGCGCGCGGCCCGTTCGTGGCGCTCAACACCGCCGCCATTCCGTCCGAGCTGCTGGAGTCGGAGCTGTTCGGGCACGAGGTGGGCGCCTTCACCGGCGCCGCGCGGCGGCACGTCGGCCGCTTCGAGCAGGCCGACGGCGGCACCCTGTTCCTCGACGAGATCGGCGACATGCCCGCCGGGCTGCAGACCCGCCTGCTGCGCGTGCTGGCCGAGGGCGAGTTCTTCCGGGTGGGGGGCCGCGAACTGATCCGCGTGGACGTGCGCGTGATCGCGGCGACCCACCAGGACCTCGAGCGGCGCGTCGCCGAAGGCCAGTTCCGCGCCGATCTCCTGCACCGCCTCGACGTCGTGCGCCTGCGCCTGCCGCCGCTGCGCGAGCGCACCGGCGACATCCCCGCCCTGGCGGCCAGCTTCCTCGCCCGCGCCGCGTCGGAGCTGGGCGCGCCGGCGCGGCGCTTCTCGGCCGAGGCCATGGCCGAGCTGGTGGCCTACCCCTGGCCCGGCAACGTGCGCGAACTGCGCAACCTCTGCTGGCGCGTGGCGGCGCTGGCGCCGGGCGAGACGGTCGGCCGCGCCGACCTCGCCGGCGCGCTGCGGCCGCCGGACGCGACGGCCGCGGCATCCGATGCCGACTGGGCCGTGCAGCTCGGCGCCTGGGCGCGGCGGGCCCTGGCCGCCGGCGAGACCGGCCTGCACGCCGCCGCGCTGGAGCGCTTCGAGCAGGCCCTGCTGGAGGCGGCGCTCGAACACACCGGCGGCCACCGCCAGCGCGCCGCCGCCAAGCTCGGCCTCGGCCGCAACACCCTCGCCCGCAAGGTCGGCAGCGCCCGCGGCGGGCGCCGCTGACGCGATGTGAACGCCGCCGCCCGCATTCTTCACGCCCTCACCATCCCGGAGACTTCCATGCGCACTGCCCTGGTACTCGCGATCACCCTGGCCCTGGCCGCCTGCGGCCGCAACGACGACACCGCCCCCGCCGGCGGCACGACGGCCACCACGCCGCCCGCGGCCACGCCCGCCGAAACCCCGGCGACCCCGGCGCCGGTCGGCGTCGACCAGGACGCCGGCGCCGCGGCCGGCATCCAGCCGGCGGCGACCGCCACCGCCACCCTCGCGCCGACCGAGGGCCACGAGACCGCCGGCACCCTGACCCTGGCGGTCGAGAACGGCGGCATCCGCGTCACCGGCGAGATCACCGGCCTGAACCCGAACGCCGAGCACGCCTTCCACATCCACGAGCACGGCGACTGCAGCGCGCCCGACGCCTCCAGCGCCGGCGGTCACTTCAATCCGCACGGGCAGCCGCACGGCGATCCGCGCGATCCGCAGAGCGCGCAGCACGGCGGCGACATGGTGAACCTGCGCGCCGACGGCGAGGGCCGCGCCCAGGTGGATGCGCGCGCGGAGGGCGTCACCATCGGTAGCGGCGACGCTCACGACGTCGTCGGCAAGGCCGTGATCGTCCACGAGAGCCCCGACGACTACGAGAGCCAGCCGACCGGCAACGCGGGCGGCCGCTGGGCCTGCGGCGTGATCGAGGCGGGCACCGTGCCCACCGCGGGCGGCCCGGCGGAGTGAGCGTCCCCGCATGAGCCGCATCGAGGTTCGCCCGGCCACGCCGGGCGACGTCGATCTCCTCGCCGAGTGGGCCTGCGCCATGGCGCTGGAGACCGAGGGCAAGGCGCTCGACCTCGACACCGTCCGCCGCGGCATCGCGGTCGGCCTGGCCGACCCCGCCCGCGCCCGCTACTTCGTCGCGCTGCGCAGCGACGACTATGCCGGCGCCGAAGTGGTGCGGGTGCCTGCGGGCACCCTCATGCTCACCACCGAGTGGAGCGACTGGCGCTGCGGCGACTGGTGGTGGATCCAGAGCGTCTACGTCGCGCCGGCCTTCCGCCGGCACGGCGTCTTCCGCGCGCTGTACGCGCACGTCCGCGCCGCCGCCGAGGCCGACCCGCAGGTCTGCGGCCTGCGCCTCTACGTCGAGAAGCACAACGCCGCCGCCCAGGCCACCTACGCCGCGCTGGGCATGGCGGACGCCGGCTACGCCATGTACGAGGTGGGGACGCGGCAGGCGGGACGCCCGGCCCCCGCAGCCGGCGCAGCGCAGCGCTGAGGAACGGCGGGCGGTCCCCGCCCGTCACCGTCCTGCCACGGCCGCCCGCGTACACCTCGGGGCCCGGACTCCGGACTGCCGTCGTGACTCTCCCTTCCTCCTCCTCGCATGCCGCATCCGCCGTTCCGGCGGGTGCCGGTCGGCATGCGAGCAGGTGGCGGGGCGGCGCGACGGGCGCCGGCGCCGGGTTCCATCCCCATCGCCCCCCGAGGATTCCCCGATGTCACGCACCGCACTCTCACTGACGATCGCGCTCGCTCTCGCCGTACCGACGGTCCATGCCGCGCAGTCCACCGCCGGAACGCAGCCGCGCCCGGCCACCACGGGCCAGGCCGGCGCCGAGGCCGGCAGCCAGACCGGCACCCGCTCCGACCGGGCGGCGGGCCAGGCCGACCGCGCCCGCGGCGGCGCCGCCGCCACCCTCAACGCCGCCGACCGGACCTTCGTCGAGCAGGCCACCCGGTCCAACGAGACGGAGATCGCCGCCGCCAACCTGGCGCTGGAGAAGGGCCGGAGCGAGGAGGTCAGGCAGTTCGCGCAGCGCATGCTGACCGACCACCGCCGCCTGGCGCAGCAGATGACCGAGGCCGTGGGCCCGCCGCCGCGGGTGGAGCCCGACCGGGCCGTGATCGCCAGGCTCGAACGCGCCGACGGCGCCGAGTTCGATGCCGCCTACAGCCAGGCCATGGTCGCCGAGCACCAGAAGGCCGTCGCACTGTTCGAGCGGACCGCCAACGACGACAGCCACTCCGCACCCGTGCGCACCCTGGCGCGCGGCGCCCTGCCGACCCTGCAGCAGCACCACGAGTCGGCGCAGAGCCTGGAGCACGCCGGCCACGGCGGCCGCTCGGACGGCGGCGCGGCCCGCCGCGGCGACTGAACGAGGGTTGCCGGGACCGGGTCATGAAGAGCGAGCAACGGGAGGAAGGGCGGCTGCCCGATCTCGTTCCTCACTCCTTTCCACTCGCCCCTCGGCCCCACGGCCCCCTCCCCCGCGGGCAGCGGGGGAGGGCTGGGGAGGAGGCGCTTTGGCGAGGGGCCGAGAGATCAGGAGTGGGAAACGAGGGGCGGGTGCTCGTCCTCGCTTCTCACTCCTCTCCGCTCGCTCCTCGCATCCCGCTCACTCCGGACGCAGCGGCTTGAGATCGTCCGGGTCGAGCGGGCCCTGCAGCACGCGCTCGACCTTCACGATCTCGTCGATCCAGAGATAGGCGTCCTGGTGCGCGTCGAGCGGGTCCTCGAGCTTCACGATGGCGTTGTTGCCTTCGTCGCCGTCGGCGTTCCTGAACACCTGGATGTTCGGCCGCTCGGCCACCGTGCCGACGTACACCTGTCCGTTCGACAGGGTCACCTTCACCCGCGCGCTCTGCGGCAGTTCGCGGATGCGCGCTTCGATGGCGTCGATGGTGGCTTCGTCGGTGTAGACGTTGTTCGCGAACGCGCCCATGCGCGCACCTCCGGGGAATCGCTGGAACCGCAGCGACGTTCGCAGCGCATCCGTCGCCGCACCGCGAAGGCCGGCGGGCCGGCGCGGGTCAGCCCGCGCGCAGCGCCGCGCGCGGGTCCTCGCCCGGGGCGACGGGCCGGGTCGCGAGCGCGATGCCGTGCGCGGCCAGGACCGCGCCCAGCTGGCGCTGGCGGCGCCCGAAGTGGTCGAAGGCGCGCGACAGCCGTTCCGGCGGCGTGTCCGCCGGGGCGAAGCCGGCGTCGCTCCAGGTGTCGATGTCGAAGCCGGCCACGCGCGCAGTGCCGCCGGCGTAGCGCAGCAGCGGCTCGGGCGGCGCATCCAGCCAGGCCTCGTCGTCCGGGGCGAGCAGGGCGGCCTCGATCAGCGGCCACAGCGGCGCCAGCCCCGCGTGTTCGTACTGCATGGCGGTCATCGCGACCAGGTCGTGCAGGGTCAGGTAGCGCGCGTGCTCCACCTGCGCCTCGAAGGCCGACTGCGCCTCCAGGGCGGTGGCCGGGTCGGCCATGCCGGTCTCGAGCAGGGTCGCCTCCAGGCGCGCCCCGACCTGCGCCACCGTCTCCGCGTCGCCGCTGAGCGCGAACGGCACCAGCCGCAGCGCGCCGCCCACGTGGTTGGGGTCCGGTGCCAGCCGTGCGGGCAGGGCGCCTTCGGCGTTGCTGCCGAAGGCGATCACCCGGCCGCCCGCCGGCGCGCCGCCGCGCGGCGCGCGCGCGGCCAGCTCGACCAGCTCCGCGTGGACCGGCCAGCGCGGGCGCAGCAGCTCGATGGGGTCGAAATGCGCGGCCAGCACCGCGAGATCCAGCGCGGGCGCCTCGGGCGCATGCCGGGCGAGGTCGCGCGCGACCAGCGCCGCGAGCTCCCCTGCCCGTGCCTGCGGCAGGGCCATGCGTCCGGCGACGGTGGTGGGAACCAGCTCGATCGCGAGGGCGCCGAGGCAACTGAGGGGAAGGTCGGACATGGCGGGCAACGGAAGCGATGGAGTGAACGCGAGCCAAGCTTGCATACGCCGGCGTTTGGCGCGGGCGGTCGCAGTCACTAAGCTATGGGCGCACACGACATTATGCCCGCGCCACCCCCGCCGCCCGGGCATGCAAAACGAGGCCCACGCATGCGCCAGTCCCGCCCCGTCGCCGTCCTCGGCGGAGTCCGAATCCCGTTCTGCCGCAACAACACCGCGTATGCGGACGTGGGCAACCTCGGCATGTCGATCCGGACGCTCGGCGCGCTGGTCGAGCGCTACCGGCTGCACGGCGAGCTGCTCGGCGAGGTCGCCATGGGCGCGGTGCTCAAGCACGCCTCCGACTGGAACATCGGCCGCGAGGCCACGCTGTCCTCGGGCCTGCACCCGCACACGCCCGGCATCACCATGCAGCGCGCCTGCGGCACCAGCCTCGACACCATCGTCAACGTCGCCAACAAGATCGCCCTCGGGCAGATCGAGGCGGGCATCGGCGGCGGCTCCGACACCACGTCGGACGTGCCGATCGCGGTCGGCCGCACGATGCGCCGGCGCCTGCTCGACCTCAACCGCGCGCGCAGCATGCGCGACCGGCTGGCGGCGTTCCGCGGCTTCCATCCGCGCGACCTGATGCCCGAGTTCCCCGGCGTCGGCGAGCCGCGCACCGGCAAGTCCATGGGCGAGCACTGCGAGATGATGGCCAAGGAGTGGTCGATCAGCCGCGAGTCCCAGGACGAACTCGCCGCGGCGTCGCACCGCAAGGCGGCCGCGGCCTACGAGCGCGGCTTCTTCGACGACCTGGTGGTCAGCTTCCGCGGCGTGCAGCGCGACAACATCCTGCGCCCCGACACCACGCTGGAGAAGCTGGCGACGCTGAAGCCCGCCTTCGACCGCAGCTCCGGCCAGGGCACGCTGACCGCCGGCAACTCGACCCCGCTGACCGACGGCGCCGCCGCCTGCCTGCTCGCGTCCGACGAATGGGCGGCCGCGCACGGGCACGAGCCGCTCGCCCATCTCGTGGACACCCAGGTGGCCGCCGTGGACTTCGTGCACGGCGAGGGCCTGCTGATGGCGCCGGCCTGGGCGGTCGCGCAGATCCTGGCGCGCAACGGGCTCACCCTGCAGGACTTCGACTTCTACGAGATCCACGAGGCCTTCGCCGCCCAGGTGCTCTGCACCCTGCGCGCCTGGGAAAGCGCCGAGTTCTGCCGCAACAAGCTCGGCCTCGACGCGCCGCTGGGCTCCATCGATCCGGCGAAGCTCAACGTGGTCGGCTCGTCGCTGGCCTTCGGACACCCCTTCGCCGCCACCGGCGCCCGCATCGTCGCCACCGCCGCCAAGCTGCTGAAGGAAAAGGGCTCCGGCCGCGCGCTGATCTCCATCTGCACCGCCGGCGGCATGGGCGTGGTGGCGATCCTGGAGCGCGCCTGAGGAGTGAGCGGATTGAGGCGTGAGAAACGAGGAGCGGTGAGCGCGCGCGCTCTCGTTCCTCGACGCACTCCTCGCCGCGAAGCTCCTTCCCACGCCCTGCGGGGGAAGGCCAGGATGGGGGTGAGCGCGCGCAGCGCGCTGCCTGGGGACTGAGCGAGAAACCAAGGGGGGCGGGTGGCCGGACGTCCCGCTCGCCCTCACTCCTCCTTACTCGCTCCTCAAGCGCGGCATGCCGTGCTCGTCGCGTTCCTCCGCGACCGCCTCGTCGTGGATGCGTTCGTGCAGGCCTCGGCCCGGCAGCGCCATCGGGGGCTTGCCCCGCAGCACGCGCAGGGCATTGGCCAGGCACTGCCGGGCCGGTTCCGACTCGCCGCGGTCGGCGTGGATGGCGCCCAGCTCTTCCCAGGCCTCCGCGCCCGCGCCCTGCGCCAGCGCGCGGTGCAGGTAGTCGAGGGCGGCGGCGGTCCGGCCGCGGTCGCGCTCGAGGCGCGCCAGGGTGAGCAGCAGCGCGGGGCTGCGGTCGTGGCGGCGCAGCCAGGTCTCCGCCGCGCCGAGCCGCAGGTCGTCCTTCGGCGAACGGGGCAGGTCGGCGTAGACCGCCGCCAGCGACTCGTCCCAGCCCGCGTCGAGCGCCTTGCCCACCGCCGCCGCGGCGGCCGCCTGCATGCCCGTCGCGCCGGCGCGTTCGGCATAGGCGGCGAGCACCAGGGGATCGCTGCGCAGCGCCCTGGGGGTCGCATTCCAGGCGTCGGCCAGCGCATTGGCGTCGCCGGCCTCGCGCAGGATCCGGGCGGCCAGCCGGCGCTCCAGCGCGGCGAATTCGTCGGGCGGAAGGACCTGGCTCGTGCGCAGGTCGCCGAGCAGGCCCCAGGCCTCGCGCGCCCGGCCGCAGGCGGCGAGCGCCTGCACGCGCAGCAGCTGTCCGCGCGGCGGCATGGCGGCCTGCTGGGCCAGCGCGTCGAGGTTGGCGGCCGCCTCGGCTTCGCGTCCGGCGGCGAGGGCGGCGTCGGCCTCGGCCAGCGCGGCGGCGACGGGATCGACCTCGGCCAGTGCGCGCAGGTGTGCCGCGGCGGTCCCGCGGTCGCCGCGGGCCCAGGCGGCGCGGGCGGCGTTGAGCAGGGCGGGGACGCGCAGCCCGCGGTCGGCGGCGGCGTACAGCAGGTGTTCCTCCGCCTGCCGCCAGCGGCCTTCGTGGAGCGCGACCAGCCCGCCCGACAGGCGCACGCGCGAGCGGCGCTGCCGGCGGCCGCGCCAGGCGTTCATCGGCAGGGTGAGCAGGCGCCAGGCGAGGACGAGCAGGGCGAAGCCGATCAGCAGCGCCAGCACGGCCACCGCGACCGAGGTGTCGATCTCCCGGCCGTGTATCTGCACCAGCACCAGACCCGGATCCGCGAGCAGGAGCGTCGCGCCGAGCGCGCCGAGCGCGGCCAGCAACAGCCAGAACAGCAGGCTGCGGAACGGCTTCATGGCGTATCCGCGTCGTCGCTCGGCGCCTGCGCGGCGGGGAGCGGCTCGGGTGCCGGCGCGGGGACGCTCCCGGCGGCGCGCTGCCCGCGCAGTTGCGCGAGGGTCGAGCCGAGCAGCGGCATCTCGGTGCGCAGCGGGCGCCCGACCAGGGCCTGCAGGCGCCGGCGGCGCTCGTCGAGGGCCGGGGTCGGGGCATAGAGCGCGGCCAGCGCCGCGTCGATGCGCTCCAGCGCCGCGCCGAAGGCGGCCTCCTCGCGCCGCTCCAGCGCCGCGCGCGCCAGGGTCAGCTCCACGTCCAGCGCGTGGGCGAGGGCCGCGCGGTCGGCCGCGGTCACCGGCACGGCATCGTCGACGCGGCGCACGCGCACCAGGCGTCCCAGCAGGCGGTCCACCGGACCCTGCGGCGCGGCGTCCTCGTCGGGGACGGCGGTGCCCGCCGGCGGGAGCCCGGCGAGGGCCGCCTGCAGCGCGGCCAGTTCGCCGTAGGCCACGTCGCGCGGATCCTCGGGCAGGGCGCGCAGCGCCGCCAGTTCCTGCGCGAGGCTCTGCCGCAGGTTGGTGTAGCCGGGGTCCTCGATCCGGGCCAGGACGCCCTGCGCCGCCAGATAGGCGCTGCGCGCGGCATCGGCGTCGCCGGCCAGCTCCAGCCGGTGCCCGCCGAGCGAGAGCAGCAGCTCGACCTCGTCCAGCCGCAGCGCGGTGGCCCCGCGCTGGCGGACGTCGGCCAGCCGCGCGAGGCTCTCCTCCAGCAGTTCGGCGCGCTGGGCCAGCGCCAGCGCCTCGTCGCGCACCACCCGCAGGCTGGCCGAGGTGTCGCGCAGGCGCTGGTCCAGTGCGCGCTGTTCCTGGCGCAGGCGTTCGCCTTCCTGTTCGAGCGCCTCGATCCGAGGGTCGGCGGGAGGCGGCGTCGCCGGGGCGGCGGTCGCCGCGGCGGACTGCGGACGCAGGCGGTCCAGCCAGCCCTGCTGCCAGCCATGCGCGGCGAGGGCGGCCAGCGCCAGCACCACGATCGACAGCGCGATCAGCGCGGGCCAGGCACTGCGCCTGCGGGGCGGTGGGGCGGGCTGGGGCTCGATCGGGGGCGTCGGTTCGCTCACGGCAGTCCGGCCTGGGATTCCTTCGTGTATGGGCAGGAATCCTACCGGAACCCCGTCCGCGCCGACGCCGCCAGCGCGGCCAGCAGCGCCTGTGGCCGCGGCCCGGCCGCCTCCAGGACGTGCGGGAACCCGCTCCCGCGCGCCAGCGCATGCAGGCGTCCGCTGGCGGCCACCACCCGCGCCCGGCGCAGCCGCTCCGCGGCCTCCGCCGGCAGCAGGCGCAACGCCGCCGCCAGGGCCTCGCCGCTGGTCAGCGCGAGCGCGAGGTGCGCCGGGTCCAGGGCCATGAGCCTGCGCACGGCGGAAGCCGGCGGCGCCATCGCCTCCCGCCGGTAGACCTCCGCCCGCAGCACGCGGGCGCCGCGCTCCTCGAGCGTGCGTGCGATCAGTCCGCGTCCGCCGGGCGCGGTGACCATGCCGACGGTGCGCCCGGCGACGTCGGCGAGCACGGGCAGGGCGAGCAGGCCCTCGCTGTCCATCCGCCCCGGCGACTGCACGCGCGCCACGCCGGCGCGGCGCAGCGCGCGGGCGGTGCCCGCGCCGACCGCGATGCCGGCGAAGGGCAGGCCGCGCAGCGGCCGTCGGCGGTCGGCGTGACGCACGGCGGCCGGGCTGGTGAACACCACGCGGTCGGCGGCCAGGGCCGCGTCCAGGGCGTCCGTCTCCAGCGGGACCAGGCGCAGCGGCGAGAGCGCGAGCAGGCGCGCGCCGCAGGCCTGGGCGGCGCGGCGCAGGCCGGCATGGCCGCCGACCGGGCGCAGCGACACGAGGGTCCAGCCGGCGAGCTGCGCGGCGTCCGTACTTGCGGGTATCCGAAGCATGCTGGCAGCTTGTCACGGCATGTCCGACACCGTCACCACCACGCCGCAGGGCGAGCTCGACGTCCTGCGCACGGCGCTGCGGACGATGCCGCCCGCCGTCGCCATGGGCGTCGAACCCGTCGCCTACGACGGCCACGTCCTCCGCCTGTCCGCGCCGCTCGCGCTCAACGTCAACGACAAGGGCAACGCCTTCGGCGGCAGCCTCGGTTCGCTGATGACGCTCTCCGCATGGGGGCTGGTGACCCTGCGGCTGCATGCCGAGGGGCGCGTGGGCGAGGTCTACGTCGCCGACAGCAGCATCCGCTACAGCGCGCCGCTCTACGCCGACCTGCGCGCAGAGGCCCGCTTCGCGCCGGACTGCGACTGGGACGCCGCCATGGCGATCTACGCCCGGCGCGGGCGCGCCCGGCTGACCCTGGGGGCCTGCGTGCGCGATCCCGCCGGCACCGTGGTCAGCAGCCTCGAGGCGCGCTTCGCCGTGCTCGCGCCGGTCGGATGAGGGCGCGGCCCTCTTGGCGCGCCGGTCGCGCACGGGCACGCTAGCGGCATGTCGCGCCTTCTCCTCCTGTTCGCCGTCCTCGCGCTCGCCCTGCCGCTGGCCGGCTGCCCCGAGCGCTCCTCCCGCCAGCAGGCGCTGGACCGCGCCCTCTACACCTACGCCGGCATGATCCGCTGGGGGGAGTTCGAGGCCGCCCAGGAATTCCTCGATCCCGAGGTCCGCGCCGCGGCACCGCTCACCGAGCTCGACCTGGAGCGCTTCAGGCAGATCCAGGTCACCAGCTACCACGTCAAGGCGGCCGGCCCGACGGCGGACGGCGGCTATGCGCGCACGGTCGACGTCGGCGTGGTCAACCGGCACACCCAGACCGAGCGCATCGTGCAGGCGCTGGAGACCTGGCGCTGGGACGAGCCCTCGCGGCGCTGGCTGCTGACCAGCGGCCTGCCGCCGGTGACCGCCGCACAGCGCTGATCCTGCGGCGCTTTTGCGCCGCGGCGGCGGCATCGGCGACAATCCCCGCCCTTCCGACGCTTCCCGCCCTCACGTGACCTTCGATCAAGTGGCCGATTTCGCCGGCCGTCACCCGCTGCTGTCGATCGCCTTCGTCGGCCTCACCCTGGCCATCGTGGTCAACGAGGTGATGCGCCTGTTCCGCGGCTTCCAGGGGCTGAGCCCGCAGCAGGTCACCGACCTGATGAACCGCGAGAACGCGCTGGTGATCGACGTCAGCGCCATCAACGACTTCGAGAAGGCGCACGTGCCGGGCTCGAAGCACGTGGCGATGAGTCAGTTCGATCCCGAGAGCAAGCTGCTCGCGCCGGCCAAGGAACTGCCCGTGGTGGTGGTCTGCCGCGCGGGCACGGCCTCGCCCGACGTCGCCAAGCGGCTGGTCAAGGCCGGCTTCAAGCGCGTCGGCGTGCTGGAAGGCGGGATCGCAGCCTGGCGCGCGGCGAACTTCCCGGTGGCCAAGGGCCGCGCCTGATCCCTTGCCGCCGGCGGCGGCTGTCATGGGGGCGTGGGATACTCCAGCCCCTCACCGTTCCAGAACATCTTTCCCGGAGAACCATCCATGGCCGACGAGACCACCAACGGCGCAGCCGCAGCCACCGACAACGCCCAGCAGCAGGGCGCCCAGTTCGCGGTGCAGAAGATCTACCTGAAGGACGTGTCCTTCGAGGCGCCGAACGCGCCGCAGATCTTCAACGAGCAGGGCCAGCCCAACCTGCAGCTCAACCTGTCGCAGGCGGTCAACAGCCCCGGCCAGGACGTCTACGAGGTCAGCCTGACCCTGACCCTGACCTGCACCGTCGGAGAGAAGAACGCCTACCTCGTCGAGGTGACCCAGGCCGGCATCTTCACCCTCGCGGGCTTCGAGCCGCGCGTGCTGGACGCGATGCTCGGCACGCAGTGCCCGGGCATCCTGTTCCCGTACGCGCGCCAGGCCATCACCGACCTGGTCCAGGGCGGCGGCTTCCCGCCGTTCTTCCTGCAGCCGATCAACTTCGACGCGCTCTACGCCGAGAGCCTGCGCCGCCGCGCCGAGCAGCAGCAGGCCCAGGGCGAGAGCGCGCAGCAGCCGCCGGCCGGCAACGCCTGATCGATGGCGGCAGTGGACACCCCGGGCGCCGGCATGGCCGCGGGCGATCACGTCGCGGTGGTGGGCGCGGGCTCCTGGGGCACCGCGCTCGCCGCGCTGATCGCGCGCAACGGGCGCCCGGTGCTGATGTGGGGCCGCAACCCGGCGCAGGTCGAGGACATCAACGTCCGGCACGAGAACGTCCGCTACATCCCGGGCGTGCCGCTGCCGGCGAACCTGCGCGCCACCACCGACCTCGCCGAGGCGGTGCGCGGCGCGCAGCTGGTGCTGGTCGTGGTGCCGAGCCACGCCTTCACCGAGACGCTGCGGGCCATCGTGCCCTTGCGTCCGGCGGCCGCCGGCGTGGCCTGGGCCACCAAGGGCTTCGAGCCCGGCTCCGGCCGCTTCCTGCACGAGGTCGCGCAGGACCTGCTGGGCACCGGCGTGCCCGTCGCGGCGGTCACCGGCCCCTCGTTCGCACGCGAGGTGGCGCAGGGGCTGCCGACGGCGGTGACCGTGCATTCGGACGCGGCCGCGTTCGCGCAGTCGGTGGCCGACGTGCTGCACGGGCCGGACTTCCGCGCCTACACCGGCGACGACATCCTCGGCGCCGAGCTGGGCGGTGCGATGAAGAACGTGCTCGCGGTCGCCACCGGCGTCGCCGACGGCATGGAGATGGGCACCAACGCCCGCGCCGGCCTGGTGACGCGCGGCCTCAACGAGATGCTGCGGCTCAACGTCGCGCTCGGTGGCCGGCCGGAGACGCTGATGGGCCTCGCCGGCCTCGGCGACCTGGTGCTCACCTGCACCGGCGATCTCTCGCGCAACCGCCGTCTCGGCCTTGCGCTGGGGCGCGGCAAGTCGATCGAGGAGGCGGTGGCGGAGATCGGCCAGGTGGTCGAGTCCGTGCAGACCGCCAACGAGGTCATGCGCCTGGGCTCGCGGCACGGCGTCGAACTGCCGATCTCGGCCCTGGTCCAGCGCGTGCTGCACCAGGAGATCACGCCGGCCGAAGGCGCCCGGCTGCTGCTCGCGCGCGAGCAGAAGCCGGAGTACGCCGAACCGCTCGTCCGCGACGCGTGACCCACCGCGGCCCGGGATCCCCGGGCCGTTCCTCTGCGTGGCATTGCCGCCTAGCGCTCCCGGCCTGCATCCCGGCTGAAGCGCGCCTCGCGCGCTTCGGCGTCGCGTCAGGTGCATGAATCGGCGCTGTCGCGCGCCTTCACATCCACGTTTAGCACGGTCTTAACGCCTGTAAGGTTCGCTCCGACCCGCGGGACGAACCCCTTCGTCATGCGGTCGCTCCCCCTCGTGCGGCGCCCCTGGCGCCGCCGGAAAACGCAGTACGGAGAACAAGCATGAAGATGACCAAGGCCCTGATTCCCGCGATCGCGATCGCACTCGCGCTGCCCGTGGCGGCGAACGCCGCCGACCGCGGCTTCTACCTGGGCGGCAAGGTCGGTGCGGCGTCCTACGAGGACCGCTGGATCGACGAGAACGACACCAGCTTCGGCGTGTACGGTGGCTTCCGGTTCAACCCCTACTTCGCGGTCGAGGGCATGTACACCGACTTCGGCAACATCCGCGGCAGCCTGACCCCGCCGGAACTCGGCCGCGGCAGCGTGGAGCCCCGCTCCTTCGGCGTCTCGGCGGTCGGCTTCCTGCCGATCGGCAACCAGTTCTCGCTGTTCGCGAACGCCGGCCTGCACTCCTGGGAGGCGGATCCGGACGAGCGCCTGCGCGAGGTGATCGGCAAGCGCTCGAGCACCGACCCGTTCTACGGCGTCGGCGCGCAGTTCGACTTCAACAGCAACTGGAGCATGCGCGCGCACTACCAGCGCTTCGAGTTCGGCGACGCCGACAACGACGAGATCAGCCTGGGCCTGCACTACACCTTCCGCTGATCGCCGGCGTCACGTCCGGAAACGAAAAAAGCGCCGGCAGCGATGCCGGCGCTTTTCTTCGTTGCGAGGGAGCGCGACGTCAGAAGCTGTATCGCACGCCCAGCATGTACTCGGTGCTGTCGCCGCCGAGTTCGACCTCGCCGGTGAGGCCCCAGTTCGGCGCGAAGCGCACGTGCGCGCCCACGGTCGCCGAGAAGTTGCCGTCGCCGTCCCAGTCGGAGTACAGGTCGCCGTCGGTGTAGTTCACCTTGACGAGGCCCTCGAACCACTCGGCCAGGGTGCCGCGCACGCCCACCGAGGCGCGCGTGTCGTAGCCGTGGGCGCGGCCCAGGTCCTCGACCTTCGCGCGGGTGCGGATGCGGGAGACTTCGGCGATGAGGTCGGCGCGCTCGGAGAGGAACAGGCGGTAGCCGCCGCCGAGCTGGTACTGGGTCACGTCGATGTCGAGGCCGAAGTCGTCGTTGCTGCCGCGGCGGACGCCGCCGAAGGCATAGAACGACTGGCCGATCGCGACGGAGCCGCGCAGCGCGGGGCCGTCGAAGTCGACGTCGCCGACGTTGTCGAGCTCCGCGTTCGCGTACTGCAGTTCGACGTAGGTGTAGCTGCGCGAGAAGTCCTGGGCCTGGACGGCTGCGCACGGCAGCGCCGCCAGCAGGAGGGCCGGCAGGATGGAACGATGCATGGTGTGTTTCTCCCTGTTTGTCCGTTTCTTCCCTGTCCACCGCGGCGAATCGCGGGGCGTAGAACGGCCGGCGATTCTAGAGCGTGTTGTGCGCTTTGGGGTGAGATGCGTGGGCCGTCAGCGGTGCGGAGCGGGTGTTGCAGGGCGCAGCCTTGGCTGGCCGCCAGGGCAAGCCCTGCGGCGCCGGCTCCGTGCCGCTGACGGCCCACCCGGAGGGAAGCGGCCTGGGGCACGCCGATACGGCGTTGCGCGCCTTGCCCAGGCTCCCGGCCTGCGCTGCGGCGCGCGCCTTGTCTCGGCGCACCCCAGGCCGCTTCGCATTCACCCAAAGCGCACAACACGCCCTAATGGCGGCGGCGGGAAATGAAAGGACTAGCGCCCGCCGGCGAAACCGTGCTGGCGCCAGGCCTCGAACACGGTGACCGCCACGGCGTTGGACAGGTTGAGGCTGCGGTTGTCCGGCCGCATCGGCAGCCGGATGCGCTGCTCGGCGGGCAGGGCTGCGATGAGTTCGTCCGGCAGGCCGCGCGTCTCGGGGCCGAACAGGAAGCTGTCGTTCTCGCGGTAGGCCGGCAGATCGTGGCGCACGCGGCCGCGGGTGGAGAGCGCGAACACGCGCGTCTCGCCGAGCGCGGCGACGCAGGCGGCATAGCTGGGATGCACCGCGATGCGGGCGAACTCGTGGTAGTCGAGGCCGGCGCGGCGCATGCGCGCATCGTCGAGCGCGAAGCCGAGCGGTTCGATCAGGTGCAGGCGGGCGCCGGTGTTGGCGCAGAGCCGGATCACGTTGCCGGTGTTGGGCGGGATCTCGGGCGAGAAGAGCAGGACGTTGAACATCCCGCGAGTCTAGGCAAACGGCGTGGTCGCGTGCGCCCTGCCGTCGATGCCGGCGTCAGGGCGCGCGGGAGGTGGACGTGACGGCCGCGACCGGCCGGGTCGGCGTGGGCACGTCCGGCTCAGCGGGCCGCGATGCGGCCGGCCTCGTCGATGACGATGAGGGCGAAGGCCGCGGCGAGCTCCGCCTCGGTCGGGCGCACCTGGATGGTCTCGAGCACCGGGATGTTCTGGGCGCGGGCACGGGCGACCCACTCGAGGTCGGCCGGGTCCGGCGTCACGGTGACGGTCGGGAGGGTGCGGACCGGCTGCGTCGCGGGGGCGGTCGCGGTGGACTCGGACTGGAAGTGGCCGCCGACGGCGGCGATGGCGGTGCCCAGGACGATGCTGGCGGCGACGATGGCGATCTTGGTGTTCATGGCGTGCTCCGGTGTCGTGGTGATGTGCTTGGCGGGTGTTGTAGTGAAGTATTACACCTAGGCTGGGGGTCGGCAATCCAGGGAGCGGCGCTCCGTTCAACTGATGTTAAGAATCAGGCTTGCGCTCACGGCCGAACCGTGAAGCAAGAGATGCGGGACGGCCCCGGAAGGTTGCATGGGCCGTCCTGCGGGGCGCGCAGAAACAGGAGCAGAGAACACAGGGCGCGGCCCCTATGTACGGTGCCTGCGCCCTAAGCCCCAAGCCCTAAGCCCTAAGCCCGATGCCCTGAGCCCGGTGCCCGGTGCCCGGTGCCCGGGCACGAGGCACGAGGCACGAGGCACGGGGCACGGGGCACGGGGCAGAGCATGGGGCAGGCACGCGAGCACAGGGGCATAGGACACACCGGGCACCGGCGCGGCCGCCGCGGGGCCTGCCGCTGCCCTTTGGCGCCGCTACCAGTCGATCGCCGCGCCGGTCCAGTCGCGGAACCGGCCGCTGTCTTCCTGCGGGGCTTCCGCGGCGAGGCGCAGCAGGCCGGCCACCGCATCGCGCGGATCGACCTCCGCGGTGGTGCCGCCCATGTCGGTGCGGACCCAGCCGGGGCTCACCGGGAACACCCGCACGCCGGCATCGGCCAGGGCGTGGGCGAGGAGGACGCTGACCATGTTCAGCGCGGCCTTCGACACCGAGTAGGTCGGGGTCAGGAAACCGTCCTTCAGCGCCATCGCGCCGAGGCGGGAGGACATGTTGACGACGCAGCCGCCCCGCGCGAGGCGCGGCGCCAGCGCCTGCGTGAGCAGGAAGGGGCCCATGGCGTTGATGCGGAAGCTGTCCTCGAACGCCGCCGCGCCGATGTCGCCAAAGCGCTCGTCGCGGTGCAGGATGCCGGCGTTGTTCACCAGCAGGTCGATGCCGTCCAGCAGGGCGCCCGCGCGCTCGGCGAAGGCCGCGATGCTCTCGGGCGCGCCGACGTCCAGCGGCAGCACGTGCAGGGCGTCCGGCTGCGCGGCCGCCAGCGCGTGGAGCGCGTCGCCCGCCGTGGGGCGACGGACGCCGGCGACCACGCGGTCGCCGCGGGCCAGCAGCTGGCGGACGAATTCGAGGCCGATGCCGCGGTTGGCGCCGGTGACGATGGCTCGCATGGGGATTCTCCTCGTGGTGGCTGTGCCGTTCGGCCCGGGTCGCGGCGCCGACGGCCCGCTAGCATGCCTGCCGCACATGCCGTGCGACGTGACCAGACGAAGGAATCGATCCGAATGAAGCTCTTTCCGCGCGCGCCCCGGACGGGCGCCCTGGCCCTCGCCCTCGGCGCCCTGCTCGGCAGCGCGCAGGCGGCCGAGGTCGACATCGCCTACGACGCCTTCACCCTGCCGAACGGCCTGCGGGTCATCGTCCATACCGACCGCAAGGCGCCGATCGTCGCCGTCAACGTCTGGTACCACGTCGGCGCCAAGAACGAGTACGCGGGCAAGACCGGCTTCGCCCACCTGTTCGAGCACCTGATGTTCCAGGGCAGCGAGAACTACCGCGGCGAGTTCTTCGAGCCCTTCGAGCTGGTCGGCGCGACCAACCAGAACGGCACCACCAACGCCGACCGCACCAACTACTTCCAGAACGTGCCCACCACGGCGGTGGACCTCGCGCTGTGGATGGAGTCCGACCGCATGGGCCACTTCGTCGGCGCGATCGACCAGGCCCTGCTCGACGAGCAGCGCGGCGTGGTCCAGAACGAGAAGCGCCAGGGCGAGAACCAGCCCTACGGGCGGGTGTGGGAGACGCTGGCCAGGGCACGCTACCCGGCGGGGCATCCCTATTCCTGGACCACCATCGGCTCGATGGCCGACCTCGACGCCGCGTCGCTGGACGACGTCAGGAACTGGTTCCACACCTGGTACGGCCCCAACAACGCGGTCCTCGTGCTCGCCGGCGACATCGACACCGACACGGCGCGCGCGAAGGTGGAGCGCTACTTCGGCGACATCCCCGCGGGACCGAGCATGGCGCAGCCGCCGGTGGACGTGGCCCGCCGCGACGCCTCGACCCGCGAGACCATGACCGACCGCGTCGCCCAGCCGCGCATCTACCGGGTCTGGAACACGGCGCAGTACGGCGAACCCGACGTGGCGCGCCTGCAGCTGTTCGCGCGGGTGCTCGGCGGCGGCGCCGCGTCGCGCCTGGACCGCCGGCTGGTGCACGAGCTCAAGCTCGCCGACGGCGTCTCCGCCTCGGCGTCCGCCGGCGAGCTGGCCGGCACCTTCATGGTGTACGCCGACGTCAAGCAGGGCGTGGAGCCGGAGCGCGTCGAGGCCGTCATCGAGGAGGAGCTCCAGCGCCTGCTCGCCGACGGCCCGACCGAGGACGAACTCGCCCAGGCCAGGACGGTGTACGAGGCGGCCTTCGTGCGCGGCGTGGAGCGCATCGGTGGCTTCGGCGGCAAGGCCGACCGGCTGGCGGAGTGCGCGGTGTTCACGGGCGACCCGGGCTGCTTCCGCGCCGTCCAGGCGACCATCCGCAGCGCGACGGCCGAGGAGGTGCGGGCGACCGCACGGGCCTGGCTCGACGGAGGCGACCACACGCTGGTCGTGGTCCCGGGCGAGCGTCCGCCGGCGCCGGTGGACGGCAGCACCGCCGACGATCCGGCCATGCCGCGGGGCCCCGACGGCGTACCGCCGCCGGATCCCCGCTACCGCACCATCGCCACCGACGTGGACCGCAGCAAGGGCCCGCCGGTGACCGATGCCTTCCCCGATCTGCGCTTCCCCGAGCTCGAGCGCGCCACCCTGTCCAACGGCATCCCGGTGATCCTGGCGCGCCGCCACGACGTCCCGGTGGTGCAGGTCAGCGCCGAGTTCGCCGGCGGCTACGCGGCCGACGCCGGGCGCAAGCTCGGCACCGCGAGCTTCACCATGGCGATGATGGACGAGGGCGCGGGCGAACTGGGCGCGCTCGATTTCGCCGCGCGCGCCGAGTCGCTGGGCGCCAGCATCGGCTCCGGCGCCGCGCTCGACGGCGCCAACGTCTATCTGTCCGCGCTCAAGGAGCGGCTCGACGAGTCGATGGCGCTGTTCGCGGACGTGGTGCGCCGCCCGCGCTTCGACGACAGCGAGATCGAGCGCGTGCGCGCAACCTGGATCGCCGGCATCGCGCAGGAGAAGACCCGCCCCAACAGCGTCGCGATGCGCCTGCTGCCGCCGCTGCTGTACGGCGACGGCCATCCCTACGCCATCCCGTTCACCGGCAGCGGGCACGAGGACTCGATCCGCGCGCTGGAGCGCGACGACCTCGTCGCCTTCCACCGCGACACGGTGCGCCCGGACAACGCGACCCTGATCGTCGTCGGCGACACCACGCGCGAGGAGATCCTCCCGCTGCTCGAGAAGCACTTCGCCGACTGGCGCGCCGAAGGCGATGGGCACGTCCGCGTCGACGTGCCGCAGGTCGGCGCGCCGCCCGCGCCGCGCGTGTTCCTGGTCGATCAGCCCGGTGCGATCCAGGCCACCATCCTGGTCGGCCAGCTCGTGCCCTCGACCATGGACCCGCAGGCGCTGGACTTCGACATCGCCAACGGCGTGCTCGGCGGACAGTTCTCGTCGCGTCTCAACATGAACCTGCGCGAGGACAAGAACTGGGCCTACGGCGCGTACAGCTTCGCCTCCGGCGCCCGCGGGCAGCGGCCGTGGATCGCCTTCGCCCCGGTGCAGATCGACCGCACGGCGGACGCCATCGCCGAGCTCCGCCGCGAGATCGCCGCCTACGCGAGCGGCGAGGCGCCGGCCGGCACGGCCGAGATCGAGCGGGTGAAGGCGGCGAACGTGCGCGGCATGCCGGGCTCGTACGAGACCGCCTCGTCGGTGCTGAGCGCGATCGGCGGCATCGTCCGCTTCGAGCGCCCGGACGACTACGTGACCACCCTGAAGACGCGCACCGAGAGCCTGCCGGAGGAGGCGGTCCACGCAGCCGCGCGCCGGCTGACGCCGGACGCGCTCACCTGGGTGATCGTGGGCGATCTCGACGAGATCGAGGCGCCCGTGCGCGAACTCGGCCTGGGCGAGGTCAGCGTGCTCGACGCCGACGGCCGGCGCATCCGCTGAGGACGATCGGGGGGCGGCGCGCGCCTGCGCCGCTCCCGTCCACCTCATTGCCGATTCAGCGGCGCCGGCGCCACAATCCGGCGCCTTCACGCAGTCACCGGAGAAAGCCATGCGTCCTGCTCTCGTCGCCGTCCTCCTCGTCGCGACCGCTGCCGGCGGCTGCGCCTGGGTGAAGATGGACCCCGCCGCCGCCAGCGTGCGGGTCGCGCGCGCGGAGCAGGACCTGAGCTACTGCCAGCGGCGCGGGGAGATCGGCGTGTCCGTGCGCGACCAGGTCGCCTTCTACGAGCGCAACGCCATCAAGGTGCGCGAGGAGCTGGAGACGCTGGCGCGCAACGAGGCGGTCGGCCTGCAGGCCGACACCATGCAGCCGCTCGGCGAGCCGGTGAACGGTGAGCAGCGCTTCGCCGCCTACGCCTGCGCCGGCGGCTCACCTCGCTGAACCGGCGCCCCGCAGGGGCAGGGAAGCGGGTTGTCGGCAACGGCCGCGGACCGCACTTCGACGGGATCGCCCGCCGCGCATGGCCTCCGCGCCATGCGACGCGCGCCCATATCCGCTAGGATTCCGCCTCTTTTTGCCCCACGGTGCCCCAGCCATGCTGTTCCAGCACGTCGCCATCGCCGGTCTCGCCCATGTGGACGCGCCGCATCGCCTCACCTCCGACGAGATCAACGCGCGGCTGAAGCCGACGCTCGACCGCCTCGGCATCCGGACGGACGTCCTGCAGGACGTGGCCGGCATCCATGCCCGCCGCCTGTGGGACGACGAGGTGAAGGCCTCCGACGCGGCGACCCTCGCCGGCGTGAAGGCGCTGGCGGACGCCGGCATCGATCCCGACCGCGTCGGCCTGCTGGTCAACACCTCGGTCAGCCGCGACTTCCTCGAGCCGTCCACGGCCAGCATCGTCGCCGGCAACCTCAAGCTGCCCGACACCTGCCAGAACTTCGACCTCGCCAACGCCTGCCTGGCCTTCGTCAACGGCATGGACGTGGCGGCGCGCATGATCGACCGCGGCGAGATCGACTACGCCCTGATCGTGGACGGCGAGACCGCCAACCTGGCCTACGAGAAGACCCTCGAGCGCCTGACCCGCGAGGACGCCACGGCCGAGGAGTTCCGCAACGAACTCGCGACCCTGACCCTGGGCTGCGGTGCCGCCGGCATGGTGCTCGCCCGCGCCGAGCTGGCGCCGAACGCGCCGCGCTACAAGGGCGGCGTGACCCGCTCCGCGACCGAGTGGAACGGCCTGTGCCGCGGCAACCTCGACCGCATGGTGACCGACACCCGGCTGCTGCTGATCGAGGGCCTGAAGCTGGCCCAGAAGACCTTCGTCGCCGCGAAGTCGGCGCTGGGCTGGGCGGTGGACGAGCTCGACGAGTTCGTCATCCACCAGGTCAGCCGCGCCCACACCAAGGCCTTCGTGGACGCCTTCGGCATCGACCCGAAGAAGGTCATGACCATCTTCGGCGAGCACGGCAACATCGGCCCGGCGTCGGTGCCGATCGTGCTGAGCAAGCTGCGCGAGATGGGCCGCCTGAAGAAGGGCAACCGCGTCGCCCTGCTGGGCATCGGCTCCGGCCTCAACTGCACCATGGCCGAGGTGGAGTGGTGACGGTCCACGAGCGGGGCCATCCCGCTCGATGTGCATAGAATCCTCCGGAAGACACGCACGTCAGGACCGACGTGTCGCTAGAATCCGGCGCTCCTTTATGGGAGGCCGCGGGATGCCGATCCCTCCTCTGCAGGACTTGGATCCGTGCGGCTTCGAGCGCCCGAGATTCCCGGAGCGCCCGAACGCCGCCGGCCGCGCGCTGGCGGAACCCGGGGGGCGTGGCAGCGACCATTCCGAACCAGGACATCCTGATCGGCACGCCGACCCTGCAGGAAGCAGGGGTCAACCCGGCCACCGAGAACATCGTCACGACGCGGGACGACCTCGGCCGCGAGGACGGTCCTGCCGACGCGGCCGGTACGGCGATCAGGGAGGTGCTGCGCCATCGGCACGCCCTGCGCGCGCGCTTCGAGCAGGTCCGCAGGGCCGGCCTGCCGACGCTGGACAGCATCCATCCCTTCGGCGACGGCACCGGCCGCATCGTGAACGCGCTCTACCTGGCGAAGGAGGCGCTGCTGGAGATCCCGGTGCCGCTGCAGCGCGACGCCTCCCCCGGCCGCCCGGGCCGAGCGACGATACCCGACACTGCACGAGCCACCCTGGTCCGATGACACCCACCGAACTCCCCGACTACCCCTTCACTCCCCAGCGCTTCGCGGTGCGTCCGGGCATCGCGATGTCCTACCTCGACGAGGGCCCGCGCGACGGCGAGGTGGTGCTGATGGTCCACGGCAATCCGTCGTGGAGCTATCTGTGGCGCAAGGCCGTGCTGGGCCTGCGCGACCGCTACCGGGTGATCGTGCCCGACCACGTCGGCATGGGGCTGTCGGACAAGCCCGACGACGGCGACCGGGCCGTGCCGCGCTACGACTACACGCTGGCCTCGCGCGTCGCCGATCTGGGCGCGCTGGTCGAGCACCTGGACCTCGGCGACCGCCTCACCCTCGCCGTGCACGACTGGGGCGGGATGATCGGCTTCGGCTGGGCGCAGGCGCAGCGCCACCGGGTGCGGCGGCTGGTGATCACCAACACCGCGGCCTTCCCGCTGCCCGCCGCCAAGCCGATGCCGTGGCAGCTGACCCTGGGGCGCGACTACAACCTGGGCGAGATCGCGGTGCGCGGATTCAACGCCTTCGCCGTCGGCGCCGCCCGCCTGGGCAGCGTCTCGCGGATCCCGCCGGCGGTGCGCAAGGCGTTCACCGCGCCCTACGATTCCTGGGCCAACCGCATCGCCGTGATCCGCTTCATGCAGGACATCCCGCTGTCGCCGAAGGACCGCGCCTTCGCGCTGGTCGAGGAGGTCGGCCGCACGCTGCCCGAGTACGCAGACCGCCCGGCCTTCATCGGCTGGGGGCTCAAGGACTTCGTGTTCGACCACCACTTCCTCGCCGGCTTCCGCGCCGCCCTGCCGCAGGCCGAGGTGCATGCCTTCGAGGACGCCGGCCACTACGTGCTGGAGGACAAGGCCGCGCAGCTGGTGCCGGCGATGCGCGCCTTCCTCGACCGCCACCCGCTGCCCTGACGCCGGCCCCGGCCCCGGGGCGCTATGCTCCGGGGTCCCGCCCATGCGGTGCGCCCACATGACCACCTCGCTCGCCTCCATGCTCAAGACCAAGAACCAGCTCGACCAGTTGCGTGACCTGACCACGGTGGTCGCCGACACCGGCGACATCGACGCCATCGCCCGGGTCCGCCCGGTGGACGCCACCACCAATCCCTCGCTGCTGCTGAAGGCCGCGGCGCTGCCGGCCTACGCCCCGCTGGTGGACGCGGCCCTGGCCCAGGCGCAGGGCGCGGACCGCGCGGCACGCGTGGCGGACGCCTGCGACCGGCTCTCCGTCGCGATCGGCAAGCGCATCCTCGAGATCGTGCCCGGCCGGGTCTCGACCGAGGTCGACGCGCGGCTGTCCTTCGACACCGATGCCACCGTGCGCAAGGCCGAGCACCTCGTCGCGCTGTACGCCGACGCGGGCGTGATGCCCGACCGCATCCTGATCAAGATCGCCTCCACCTGGGAGGGGATCCGCGCCGCCGAGCGTCTCGAGCGCGCCGGCATCCAGACCAACCTCACCCTGCTGTTCGCCTTCGAGCAGGCGGTCGCGGCGGCCGAGGCCGGCGCCTTCCTGATCTCGCCCTTCGTCGGCCGCATCACCGACTGGTACAAGGCACGCGGCGAGGTGCCGGCCACCCCGGACGAGGACCGCGGCGTGCAGTCCGTGCGGCGCATCTACGCCTGGTACAAGCGCCACGGCTTCCAGACCGTGGTGATGGGCGCGAGCTTCCGCAACATCGACCAGGTGCGTGCACTGGCCGGCTGCGACCGCCTGACGGTCAGCCCCGACCTGCTCGAGGCGCTGGCGAAGGAAACCGGCGAGCTGCCGCGCGCCCTGCACGACGACGGCGAACGCGCCGCGGCGCCGTCGCGGATCGGCGAGGCCGCGTTCCGCTGGGGCCTCAACGAGGACGCCATGGCGACCGAGAAGCTCGCCGACGGCATCCGCAACTTCGCCGCCGACCAGGTGAAGCTGGAGGCGGTGCTGGGCGCGCGTCTGTGACGGCGACCGGCGCGGGGGCCGCGCCGGAGACCGCGGGGCCCTGCAACATCGCGGCGGTGCTGCCGCGCATGGCCGCCGCCGATCCGGCGCGCATCGCCATGCGCTGCCCGGGCCGGCGCGACGTGCGCGGCTTCGCGCGCTACGACGTGGTGCTGACCTACGGCGATCTCGACCGCCGCTCCGACGCCATCGCCGCGGGCCTGGCGCGCTGCGGCCTGCGCCGCGGCATGCGCACCGTGGTGATGGTGCGGCCGGGACCCGAGTTCTTCCTGCTGATGTTCGCCCTGTTCAAGGCGGGCATCGTGCCGGTGCTGGTCGATCCCGGCATCGACAAGCGCGCGCTGAAGCAGTGCCTCGACGAGGCCGAGGCGCACGCCTTCATCGGCATTCCGCTCGCGCAGGTGGCGCGGGTCGTGCTGCGCTGGGCGCGCAGCGCGACGCTGACGGTCACCGTCGGCGCGCGGCTGCCCTGGGGCGGGCCGACCCTGGAGCAGGTGGAGCGCGCCGGCACCGGCGCGCCGCCGCAACTGGTGGCGACCGAGCCCGACGAGGTCGCCGCGATCCTGTTCACCTCGGGCTCCACCGGCGTGCCCAAGGGCGTCGTCTACCGCCACCGGCACTTCGTCGCCCAGATCGACATGCTGCGCGAGGCCTTCGGCATGCAGCCGGGCGGCGTGGACCTGCCGACCTTCCCGCCGTTCGCCCTGTTCGATCCGGCCCTGGGACTCACCAGCGTCATTCCCGACATGGACCCGACGCGGCCCGCCCAGGCCGATCCGCGGCGGCTGCTCGACGCGATCGCGCGCTTCGGCGCGGACCAGCTCTTCGGCTCGCCCGCCCTGATCAAGGTGCTCGCGGCCCACGGCCAGCCGCTGCCGACGATCCGGCGGGTGACCTCCGCCGGCGCGCCGGTGCCGCCCGACACGGTGGCCGCCATGCGCGCGCTGCTGCCGCCGGACGCGCAGCTGTGGACGCCCTACGGCGCGACCGAGTGCCTCCCGGTGGCGGTGATCGAGAGCCGCGAGCTGGCCGGCACACGCGCGATGACCGAGAACGGATTCGGCACCTGCATCGGGCATCCGGTCGCCGGCAACGTCGTGCGACTGATCCCCGTGGAGGATGCGGCCATCCTCGACTGGTCGGACACCCGCGAGGTGCCCGACGGCGAGATCGGCGAGATCACCGTGGCCGGCCCGGTCGCCACCGACACCTACTTCAACCGCCCCGAGGCGACGCGACTCGGCAAGATCCCCGAACTGCTGCCCGACGGCAGCACGCGCATCGTGCACCGCATGGGCGATCTGGCCTGGCGCGACGAGGAGGGCCGGCTGTGGTTCTGCGGGCGCAAGTCGCACCGCGTGGAGACTCCGGCCGGACCGCTCTACACCGAGCAGGTCGAGCCGGTGTTCAACCAGCACCCCGAGGTGCGGCGCACCGCCCTGGTCGGCGTGGGGCCGCGCGGCGCGCAGACCCCGGTGCTGTGCGTGGAGCTCGAACGCGGCGTGGACGGCGTCCGCCACTGGCGGCGCATCGAGGAGGAGCTGCTCCGGCTCGGCGGGCGGCATGCCGGGACCGCGTCGGTGCAGCGTTTCCTGCGCCATCCCCGATTCCCGGTGGACATCCGCCACAACGCCAAGATCGGGCGCGAGTCGCTCGCCGCCTGGGCGGCCAAGCGGGCCTGAATCCGTGGCTGTGTCGCCTGCGCACTATCGTCTCGACGATCTGCGCATCGATGTGGCTGCGCAGCGCGTGGTCCGGGATGGCGGCCAGGTGCTGGATGTGTCCGGACTCAGCTTCCGCCTGCTGCACTACCTGCTGGCGCAGGGCACGCGGGTGGTCGGCTTCGATGAGCTGATCGAGCAGGTCTGGGCGCCGGCGCTTGTCGGCGAGGACACCGTCACCCAGCGCGTGCGCCTGCTGCGTCAGGCGCTCGGCGACGACGGGCGTCGACCGCGCTATCTACGGTCCGTGCGCGGCAAGGGCTACCAGCTTTGCAGTGCCCCGCGGCCGGTCGATGCGCGCGCCCCCGACCGAGTGCGCTTTGCCGCGCTCGCTGCGCTGCCGCTGTTGGCCGTACTGGCGGCGGGCGTCTGGTGGGCATGGCCCCGGGAGGGAGCGTCGGATGCTTCGCCGCTGCTGCAGCGCCCCGACTACTATGCCGGCATCGGCCAGCGCGACGACAACGAGCGCGCGCTCGTGCTGTACCGGCAGCGGCTGCAGGAAGCGCCCGACGACGTACGGGCCATGCTTGGCCTGGCTCGGGTTCACGCCGCACGGTTGTGCCTGTACGGCGGCAGCATCGGCGATGCCGACCAGGCGCAGGCCTTCGCCGAGACGGTTGTCGCGCGGCAACCTCGCCTGGCCGCCGCGCACGCAGCGCTCGCGTACGCGCACGACTGCCGTGGCGAGGTGGCCACGGCGCTGGCCGGCTACGAGCGCGCGGTGGCACTGGATGCGGCCGCCGATGCCAGCCGCGCCTCGGCCGCGTACCTGTACGCGCGCCAAGGGCGGCTGGCCGAAGCGCTGACGGCCAACCTGGCCGTGCGGCGCCCCGAAGACGTGCGCTTCCTGGAGCTGCAGATCGCCTCGAACCTCGACCTGCTTGGCTACGTGGCCGCGGCGGAGGCGCGCTACAGGCGCAGTTTCCAGCTCTATCCGGACAACGTGTTCTCCAATCTCGCCTTGCCGACCTTTCTGTACCGGCATGGGCGCGTTGCCGAGGCGCAGGCAGCGCTGGACGAGGCGCTCGCGCGCGGCACCGATCACGCGGGGCTTCATCTGCTGAACGCTGAGCTGGCGTTGGGGCGAGGCGACGTGGTGGAGGCGCGCAGCGCTGTGCAGCACGCGCGTGCGCTCAAGCCGCATGCCAGCCTGCCGGCGACGCTGGCCTGGATCGTGGGGGCAGAGCCCCCACCGCCGATCCCGTTGGTGCGCGAACGCGCCGCCGCGCTGCGTGCGGGACTGGAGGACGGAGATCCGCTGGACGGGCTCGATGCGGCGCTGCTCGCTCTGCTTGCCGGCGACCGCGGTGCTGCGGTCGATGCGCTGGCTGCCGCGGTGGCGGCCGGGCATCGCGATGCGGGCTACCTGCTGGTGTCGCCGCTGTTCGCGGACCTGCACGGGGATCCCGGTTTCGCCCGGGTACTTGCACGGATCGATGCAGCCGTCGCGACGGACCGCGAACGCCTCCGCGTCGCCGGTCGCCTGCCGGCCGATGCGATCGCGATCACGGCAACGCGCTGAGAACGTAGTCCGAGAGCAACGCCCGGGTCTGTTCGTGCATGCCACGCTGGTTGTAGTGCGTGCGGGTCACGACGACGACCAGCTTTTCCTCCGGCACCAGGAAGACGGCGTTGCCGCCATTGCCCGACATGGCCCAGGCGTGCAGCCGCCGCGTGCCGGCGACGAGCGGGAAGCGCCACAGCTGGTAGCCGTAGTCGGCATCGAACGGAGTCTGCGCCCGGACCTGCGTCATCGCCCGTGTCCAGTCGCCGGACAGCACGCGGCGGCCCTGCCACTGCCCGTCGTCGACGATCAGCTGGCCCAGCCTGGCAAGGTCGCGGCTGCGATACTCGGTGCCGCCGCCACCCATGCCCGTGCCCTCGGACGCGCGCTTCCAGAGCGCATCCCGGATCCCCAGCGGCCGTTCCAGGACTTCTCTCGCGAATCGGGCCAGCGACATGCCGCTCACCCGTTCGAGGATGGCACCCAGCATGAAGCTGTTGGCCGTGCAGTAGGCGAAGGCGCGCCCGTGCGGACTGTCGGCCGGACGCGTCTGCCAGGGCGCATAGCCGCGCTCGGGCAGATCGAGCGCGAAGCCGACCCAGTCGGCGCTGAGGTACATGCGCTCCTCGTGGCCCGCCGAGTACGTGTTGTTGTCGTCGCACTCCCATTGCGCGCTCATCGTCAGCAGGTCCTCGACGGTGATCGCGTCCTTGAACGCACCTGGATGTGCGGGTCGGCGGTCGGGGAAGAACGCGAGAACCGGCGCCTCGACGCCATCGATCAGCCCGCGCTCGATCGCCGCACCGACCAGCAGCGCGGTCACGCTCTTGGTGAGCGAGCGGGTGTCGTGCGGCGTCGTGGGGTCCGCGCCATTGAAGTAGGCCTCGTGGACCAGCGCTCCGCGGTGGACGATCAGCACGCTGGTGGTGTTCGGTGCGGCTCCGCCGTCGATCGCCGCATCCAGCGCCGCGAGCCTGTCGGTGTCCCAGCCGAGGCGGGCGGGATCGGCGACGGGCCAGCCGTCGTCGAGCGGCGGGGGTGTCGCCATCGTGGCAGGCGCGGCGAACGCGAGGGTGGCGAGCAGGGCAAGGTGCGCGAGGCTGGGCATCGGGGACTACTCCGGACGGGGAGCGACCAGCCCACCAGAGCGCCGGATGAAGTGCCCGGAAGAGGCAATGAAGATTTCTGAAGTTCCCGAACATCAATATGTTGCGACGGGGCGTCCGGTCCGCTTTTCGCGTGGGGGATGTGGCTCCGCGTCGCCAGCCCGGCGTGTGCCGGCTATCGTGTGTGCTCCCGAGGATGTGGAGGTGGTATGCGGATACTCGTGACCGGCGGCGGCGGCTTTCTCGGCCAGGCGCTGTGCCGCGGCCTGGCGGAGCGCGGCCACACGGTGGTGAGCTTCAACCGCGGGCACTATCCCGCGCTCGATGCCCTGGGCGTGGTCCAGGTGCAGGGCGATCTCGCCGACGCGGACGCGGTCCGGGCCGCGGCGGCGGGCTGCGAGGCGGTCTTCCACAACGCCGCGAAGGCCGGCGCCTGGGGCAGCTACGCCAGCTACCACCGGCCGAACGTGCTCGGCACCGACAACGTGATCGCGGCCTGCCGCGCGCACGGCATCGGGCGGCTGGTGTACACCTCCTCGCCCAGCGTCACCCATCGCGCCACGCATCCCGTGGAGGGCGGCACGGCGGAGACCGTGCCCTACGGCGAGGGCCTCAAGGCCCCCTACGCCGCCACCAAGCGCATCGCCGAGGAGCGCGTGCTGGCCGCCAACGACGCCGGCCTCGCCACCGTCGCGCTGCGTCCGCGCCTGATCTGGGGGCCCGGCGACAACCAGCTGCTGCCGCGCCTGGTCGAGCGCGCCCGCGCCGGCCGGCTGCGCTTCGTCGGCGGCGGGCACAACCGCATCGACACCACCTACATCGACAACGCGGCGCAGGCGCACTTCGACGCGTTCGAGCGCCTGGCGCCCGGCGCCGCCTGCGCGGGACGCGCCTACTTCATCTCCAACGGCGAGCCGCGCAGCGTGCGCGACATCGTCAACGCGCTGCTCGCCGCGGCGGGCGCGCCCACGGTCGAGGCGAGCGTGCCCTTCGGGGTCGCCTACGCCGCCGGCGCGGTGATGGAGGGCGCGTGGGCGCTGCTGCCGCTCAAGGGCGAACCGCCGATGACGCGCTTCCTCGCCGAAC
Source organism: Coralloluteibacterium thermophilum (assembly GCF_042654365.1). Classification (NCBI taxonomy): domain Bacteria; kingdom Pseudomonadati; phylum Pseudomonadota; class Gammaproteobacteria; order Lysobacterales; family Lysobacteraceae; genus Coralloluteibacterium; species Coralloluteibacterium thermophilum. The sequence continues at coordinate 36,975 of NZ_JBHSGG010000011.1, read as the reverse complement.
AGCTGGCGACCACGCACTGGTACGACATGGCGCCGGCCACCCGCGACTTCGGCTACGTGCCGCGGGTGTCCATCGAGGAGGGGCTGCGCCGGCTCGCGGCGGCCTGGGCGCGCTGAGGAGGTCCCGCGGCGGCGCGTCGCCGCAGGCGCCCGGGACCTCCTTCACCCGGGCAGACGCACCGACAGGCCCTAGAATGCGGGCATGACCCGATCCCGCCCCGGTTTCACCCTGCCGTTCGCCTGGAAGCCGCTCGCCGGCCGCGCGCTGGAACGCGCGCTCGACCGCCTGGTCGACCTCGACCCGGACACGCGTGCCGCGCTGCCCGCGCTCGATGGCCGCCGGGTGACCCTGCGCCTGGAGTCGCCGGACATCGCCCTCGCGATCACCGTGCGCGGCGACCGCCTGGTCGTCGGGCCCGTGCGCGACAGCGATGCGGAGCCGGATCTGGCCGTGCGCACCACCCTCGCCGCGCTGCTGTCGCGGTTGGCGCCGACGGGCGGGGGGACGGCGGACGCCCGCCATCGCGTCCGCATCGCCGGCGACGCCGAACTCGCGCGGCGCCTGCAGCGGCTGGCCGCGAACTTCGATCCGGACTGGGCGCGTCCGTTCGCGCAGGTGTTCGGCGAGGTGCTGGGCCACCAGATCGCGCGCGCCGTGCAGGGGGCCCTGCGGCACGGCCTCGCCACCGCGAGGACGCTCGCGCGCGACGGCGCCGAGTTCGTGGTGGAGGAGTCGCGCGACGTGGTCGGGCGTGCGGAGCTCGCGGCCTTCAACGACGACGTCGACGCGCTGCGCGACCGCAGCGAGCGGCTGGCCGCGCGCGTGGCGCGCCTGGCGCGCGCCGGAGGCGGCGCATGAGGCGCCTGCAGCCGTGGCTGCGCGTGCTGCGCATCCTCCGCGTCCTGGTCCGCTACCGGCTCGATGCCCTGCTCGAAGGCACGCCGCTGGACCGCGGGTTCGCCCTGCTGCGCCCGTTCGTGCCGCGCGCTTCGGCGGAGGTGCAGGCGCTCTCGCGCGGGGCGCGCCTGCGCATGGCGCTGCAGGAACTGGGGCCGATCTTCGTCAAGTTCGGGCAGATCCTCTCGACCCGGCGCGACATCGTGCCGCCCGACCTCGCCGACGAGCTCGCCCTGCTGCAGGACCGGGTGGCGCCGTTTCCGGGGGAGGCGGCGCAGGCGCTGGTCGAGCGCGCGCTCGGTGCGCCCGTCGCGACCTTGTACGCCGAGTTCGACGTGCAGCCGCTGGCCTCGGCCTCGATCGCCCAGGTGCATGCCGCGCGGCTGCACGGCGTCGACGGCCAGCCCGGGCGCGAGGTGGTGGTCAAGGTGGTGCGGCCGACCATCGCACGCCAGATCGCGGGCGACATCGCCCTGCTGCGCGGCCTGGCGACGATCGCGGACCGCCACCACCCGAACGCGGACAAGATCCGCCCGCTGGAGGTGGTCGCCGAGATCGAGACCACGCTCGCGGCCGAGCTCGATCTGCAGCGCGAGGGCGCGAACGCCAGCGTGCTGCGCCGCAAGTGGCTGGGCTCGGACGACCTCTACGTGCCCGAGGTGTTCTGGACCCACACCGCCGAGACCGTGCTGACCCTGGAGCGGGTGCGCGGCATCCCCTCGGACGACATCGCCGCGCTGGACGCGGCGGGCATCGACCGCAGGGTGCTCGCCGCCAAGGGCGTGCGCGTGTTCTACACCCAGGTGTTCCGCGACAACTTCTTCCATGCCGATGCGCACGCCGGGAACATCTGGGTCGATGCCGATCCCGCGCGGCGCGCGGACCCGCGCTTCATCGCGCTCGACTTCGGGATCATGGGCCAGCTCTCGCCCGAGGATCAGTACTACCTCGCCGAGAACTTCTCCGCGATCTTCCGGCAGGACTACCGCCGCATCGCGGAGCTGCACGTCGAGGCGGGCTGGATGCCGGGGCACATCCGCATCGACGAGCTGGAAGCCGCGACCCGCGCGGTGTGCGAGCCCTACTTCACCCGGCCGCTGTCGGAGATCTCGCTGGGCGAGGTGCTGATGAAGCTCTTCCGCACCGCGCGCCGCTACGAACTCACCATCCAGCCCCAGCTCATCCTGCTGCAGAAGACCCTGCTCAACATCGAGGGGGTGGGGCGCCTGCTCGACCCGAAGCTCGACATCTGGGCCGAGGCCGAGCCGGTGCTCGCGCGCATCCTGCGCGAGCGCTACAGCCCGCGCCAGCTGCTGAAGGACCTGCGCCGGCGCATGCCGGAGCTGGTCACGCGCGGGCCGGAGATCCCGCACCTGCTCAACCAGTGGCTCACCCAGCAGGTCGAGGGGCGCCACGAGCTGCGCATGCGCTCGGTGGACCTGCAGCGGATCGCCAGCATGGCCGAGGTAGCCCAGCGCCACGTGGTCTACTCGATCGTGGGCGCGGGCCTGCTCATCACCGGCGCGGTGCTGCTCGGTTTCGAGGCCGGCGGGCCGCGCTGGTTCGGCGTGCCGCTGGTGAGCTGGCTGTGCGCGGGCGGCGCCTTCGCCGCCTTCTTCGCGGCCTGGCCGCGGCGGCGCTGATGCGGCAGGTCGCCGAGCCGGACGCGCCCTGGGCGCTGCCGGTGCTCCACGAGGACGCGGTCCTGGCCGTGGTCGACAAGCCGGCCGGCCTGATGGCCCATGCCAGTCCCATGGCGCGCGGCGAGAGCGACTTCGCGCTCGACCGCCTGCGCCGCCAGTTCGGGCGCGACGTGGTGCTCGCGCACCGGCTCGACCGGGCCACCAGCGGCTGCCTGCTGGTCGGCTTCGACCGCGCGGTCGCGGCCGAGCTGGGCCGCGCCTTCATGTCGCGCACCGTCGACAAGACCTATCTCGCGGTCTGCCGCGGCTGGCCGGAGGCGCGCTTCACCGTGGACCACCCGCTCGACGGCGGCCCCGGCAAGCCGGAAAAGAAGCCGGCCCTCACCCGCTTCGTGCGGCTGGCGACGGCGGAACTGCCGGTACCTTCGGGCGGCTTCGAGACCAGCCGCTTCGCCCTGCTGGCCTGCATGCCGGAGACCGGCCGCTGGCGGCAGATCCGCCGCCACCTCAAGCACGCCATGCACCACCTCGTCGGCGACAGCAGCCATGGCGACGGCCGCCGCAATCGCATCGCGCGCATGGAGCTGGGCGTGCACCGCATGCTGCTGCACGCCTGGACGCTGGGCTTCGTCCATCCGTCGAGCGGCGAGCGGGTCGAGGTGGTCGCACCGCCCGACGCCGAGTGGATGCGCCTGTTCGCGCGCCTCGGCTGGGCGCCGCCGCTGCCGCCGCAGGTCACCGCGTTCACGGGAGGTGCCTAGAATGCACGGCCACGTCCCGGCAGGACCCTGCACGCCCACCATGCTCGTCGTCGCCGACCGCCTGCGCATCCCCGACGAGGAACTGGTCGAGCGCTTCGTGCGCGCGAGCGGTCCGGGGGGCCAGAACGTCAACAAGGTCGCGACCGCGGTGGAGCTTCGCTTCGACGTCGCGGGGTCGGCGGCGCTGCCCGAGGCGGTGCGTGCGCGCCTGCTGGCCCGCCGCGACCGCCGCCTGACCGATGCGGGCGTGTTCGTGGTCAGCGCGCAGCGCTTCCGCACGCAGGAGCGCAACCGCGAGGACGCCCGCGCGCGCCTGGCGGCATTCATCGAGACCGGACTGCACGTGCCCAAGGTGCGCGTCGCCACCCGGCCGACGCGCGGCGCGAAGGAGCGCCGCCTCGCCGAGAAGAAGGGCCGCGCCCAGGTGAAGCGCGGCAGGACCGCAAGCTGGAGCAGTGAAGGATGAAGGTCGAGCCGCACATGATCCCGGTGCCGCCGCAGGTGCCGCAGAGCCGGTCGCGTTTCTGGCGCTGGGTCGGCGTGCGCGGGCTGGCGCTGATGGGCTGGCGCTTCGAGGGCGAGATTCCCGACATCCCGAAGGCGGTCGTGATCGTCGCGCCGCATTCCTCGAACTGGGACGGGCTGATCGGCTTCTTCGGCAAGCTGGCGCTGGGGCTGCGCATCACCTTCGTCGCCAAGCGGGAACTGTTCTTCTGGCCGGTGGGCGGCCTGCTCCGGCGCATGGGCTTCCTGCCGGTGGACCGGCGCGCGGCGGGCTCGCTGGTGCACCAGGTCGCCTCCCGGCTGCGCGCGGCCGACAGCATGTGGTTCGGCCTGACGCCGGAGGGCACGCGCAGCCGCGTGGAGAAGTGGAAGTCCGGCTTCTGGCACATCGCGCACGCCTCCGGCGTGCCCATCGTCTGCGCCTACTTCCACTATCCCGCGCGCACCATGGGCTTCGGGCCCGTGGTGCACACCAGCGACGATCCGGCGGCGGACATGGCGCGCATCCGCGCCTTCTACGTGCCCTGGATGGGCAAGCGCCGCGGCACGGTCTAGGGGCGGGCGGCGCCGTCGGGGCGTTCTCGCGGCCGGGTGCCCGCCGGAACGGCTTCGGCCGCGACCGCCCGCGGCACGGGGCGCTGCGTCCCCGGCTGACGCCTCTCCTGCGGAGGCCGCTCAGCGCTCCGAATCGCCGGGTTCGTCGTAGGCGCGGGTGAACAGTCCCGGCTTGACGATGTCGAGGAAGGCTCGCGCCGCCGGGCTCAGGTAGCGGCCCTTGCGCATCGCAACACCGTAGCTGCGCGCGGGGAAGTGCTCGCCCAGCGGGCGCACCGCGAGCCGTGCGGCGTCGGCCTCGCCGATGCAGATGGCGCTGACGATGCTGATGCCCTGGCCCATCGCCACGTACTGCTTGATGACCTCCCAGCCGCCGCCCACCTCCATGCCGACGGTGTAGGGCACGCGCGCGCGCCGGAACACGTCCTCCACCAGGCGCGGCGTGGTCAGGTGCTGGTGCGGGAGGATCAGGGGATGGGGCGAGAAGTCCTCGAGCCGGAGACGCGGGCGCTCCGCCAGCGGATGACCGAGCGGCGCGATGAGCACCGCCTCGTAGCTGTGCACCGGGGCGTAGGCGATGTCGCCGGGCACGTCGGGCACCGCGCCGACCGCGATGTCCACGGCGTCCTCGCGCAGCATCGCCAGCGCCTCGGGGCCGGTGACGGTGTGCAGGCGCAGCGCCACGTCCGGGCGGGCGGCGCGGAAGGCGGCCACCAGCGGCGGCATCAGGTAGAGCAGGGTGGAGTTGCCGCAGGCGATGTCCAGGCTGCCCGCGCTCATGTCGCGCAGCCGCGAGCGGAAGGTCTCCTCCAGTCCGTCGAGCCCGTCCACCAGGGGCCGCGCCAGCTCGTACAGGAGCTGGCCCTCGGCGGTGAGGTTCAGGCGCCGGCCGCTGCGCGCGAACAGCGGGACCCGGTAGCGCCGCTCCAGCGCCCGCAGCTGCAGGCTCACCGCCGGTTGGCTCAGGAAGAGCGCGTCCGCCGCCCGGCTCACGGAGCCCAGACGCGCCACCTGACAGAACGCACGCAGCGGTTTCAGGCGGTCGGACTTGTAGTAGTGGCGTGAATCGTTCATCCGGCGCGGCGCCAAGCCGATGATGGAAAAGGACTATAAGCCCTGCTGATGAAATCCATTCATACATTTGCTTTGTAAGCGCGTGGCGCCGGCGCGAGGCTCGCTGCGTTGCCATTCCAAAGAGGAGAGCACCATGACCCTGCAGACCGCCGAGCAGCTGGAGAAGGCCTGGAACGAGGACCCGCGCTGGGCCGGGATCCGCCGCAACTACACCGCCGCCGACGTCGTCCGCCTGCGCGGGACGGTGCACGTCGAGCACTCGCTGGCCCGCCTCGGCGCCGAGAAGCTCTGGAAGCACCTGCACACCGAGGACTTCGTCAACGCGCTCGGCGCCCTGACCGGCAACCAGGCGATGCAGCAGGTCAAGGCGGGGCTCAAGGCGATCTACCTGTCGGGCTGGCAGGTGGCGGCCGACGCGAACCTGGCCGGGCAGATGTACCCGGACCAGTCGCTGTACCCGGCCGATTCGGTGCCGGCCGTGGTCAGGCGCATCAACAACACCCTGCTGCGCGCCGACCAGCTGCAGCACGCCGAGGGCAAGGACGAGGTGGACTTCCTGCAGCCCATCGTCGCCGACGCCGAGGCCGGTTTCGGCGGCGTGCTCAACGCGTTCGAGCTGATGAAGGCGATGATCGAGGCCGGCGCCGCCGGCGTGCACTTCGAGGACCAGCTCGCCTCGGTGAAGAAGTGCGGCCACATGGGCGGCAAGGTGCTGGTGCCGACCCGCGAGGCCGTGGAGAAGCTCAATGCCGCGCGCCTCGCCGCGGACGTCATGGGCGTGCCGACCCTGCTGATCGCCCGCACCGACGCCGAGGCCGCCGACCTGCTCACGTCCGACATCGACGAGAACGACAGGCCCTTCTGCACCGGCGAGCGCACGGTGGAGGGCTTCTACAAGACCCGCAAAGGCCTGGACCAGGCCATCAGCCGCGGCCTCGCCTACGCGCCCTACGCCGACCTGGTGTGGTGCGAGACGGGCAAGCCGGACCTGGAGTTCGCGCGGAAGTTCGCCGAGGCCATCCACGCGAAGTTCCCCGGCAAGATGCTGGCCTACAACTGCTCGCCCAGCTTCAACTGGAAGAAGAACCTCGATGACGCCACCATCGCCAGGTTCCAGCGCGAGATCGCGAGCTACGGCTACCGGTTCCAGTTCATCACCCTGGCCGGCTTCCACGCGCTCAACTACTCCATGTTCCACCTCGCCCACGGCTACGCCCGCGAGCAGATGAAGGCCTTCGTCGAGCTGCAGGAAGCGGAGTTCGCCGCCGCCGAACGCGGCTTCACCGCGGTCAAGCACCAGCGCGAGGTCGGCACCGGCTACTTCGACGCCGTCACCCAGACGATCCAGCAGGGCCAGTCCTCGACGACCGCCCTGACCGGTTCCACCGAGGAGGAACAGTTCCATTCCAGCGCGGCCTGAGCCCCTCGCCCGCGGGCGGTGGCGTCCGGAGACGGAAGGTCGGGCGCTGCCGCCGGTTCGTCGTACACTCCGCGCACCTACGCCCGGGGGCAGTGCGCGGTGTCCGAGGACGCATCCATCGTCGATACGGCCGAACAGGCGGCGCGGCTGGCGCGTCCGCGGGTGCTGGAGCACGACGAGCGCGCGCTGTTCGGGGGCGCCGGGACGGAAGTCGCCTTCCTCGCGGGGGACGTGGTGTTCCGCCGCGGCGAGCACGGGCGCAGCATGTTCATCGTGGCCGCGGGCGAGGTCCGGCTCTGCTTCGGCGACGACTTCGCGGACAAGCTCCTGGAGCCGGGGCAGTACTTCGGCGAACTCGCCGTCTTCCTCGGCGACCACTACCGCACCGCGACCGTCATCGCCGAGACCGACTGCCGCCTGCGCGAGATCGACGCGGCCGCCTTCGACGCCCTGCTGGCCCGCGAGCCGGTGCGCGTCGCGCAGTTCATGCGCGCCAGCTTCTCCTACCTCGTCGCCGGCGAGAACCAGCTCCTGCACGGCCTGCGCCGCCGCAACGAGGACCTGATGCGCGCCCTCGACGCGCTCCGCCAGACCCGCAGCGAGCTGACCCTCGCGCAGCAGATGGTGCGCAGCGACGAGCTGACCGGGTTGGCCAACCGGCGCGGCCTGTACGCCTTCCTCGACGAGATCGCGGACCAGCAGCTGCCCGACCTGCGGCGCGCCCTGCTGCTGATCGACATCGACAACTTCAAGGCGATCAACGATCGCCGCGGCCACCTGGCGGGCGACAGCGCGCTGCGCGCCGTGGCCGAGGCGGTGCGCGCCCAGGCCGGTCCCTTCGACCTGCCGTGCCGCCTGGGCGGCGACGAGTTCGCGCTGGTGCTGGCGGTCGCCGACGAGGGCGATCTCGCCAACCGGGCGATCGGCCTGTGCGCCGCGGTACGCAACCTGCGCCTGCCGGCGCTGGGCGACATGCGGCTGACGGTGAGCGTCGGCGCGGTGTTCTGCCGGAACGACACCGGCTGGTCGGGCTGGTACAGCGAGGCCGACGCGGTGCTGCTGCGGGCGAAGGGCATGCGCGCCCCGGGCGGCGGCTGGCGCCTGGGCTGACGCGGGACGCGGGTGCGGTGCCTGCGCCGGGCGACGGCGCGAACGGAACCAGGATGGGCAGGGGGCGATGGACACGGGCTCGGTCATCGAGGAACGGCCTCCGGAGGCGGACGCGCCGAGCGCGCGGCTGTGCGTGGTCCTGGTCTGCGACCTCGTCGATTCCACGGCGCTGATCGAGCGCCTCGGCGACCTGCGCGGCGCGGCGCTGCTGCGTCGGCACGACCAGCTGGCGCGCGACCTCCTGGACCGGCACGGCGGCCAGGTCATCGACAAGAGCGACGGCTACCTCGCCCTGTTCGAGCGCCCGGTGCAGGCGGTGGCCTTCGCGCTGGACTACCAGCGCGCCCTGCACGAGTTCCAGACCGGCACCGAGCTGCCCCTGCGCGCGCGGGTCGGCATCCATGTCGGCGACATGGTGGTCTGGAGCAACCGCGCGGACGTGGTCGCCGCCGGCGGCAAGCCGGTGGAGGTGGAGGGGCTGGCCAAGCCCGTCGCGGCACGTCTGATGACGCTCGCGCTCCCCGGGCAGATCCTGCTGTCGGGCATGGCCTTCAACCTCGCGCAGCGCGCGGCCGCGGAACTGGAGACCGCGGTGACCTGGCGCACCCACGGCCGCTACCGCTTCAAGGGCACGCGCATGCCGATGCTGGTGCACGAGGTCGGGGAACCCGGGCTGGCGCCCCTGCGGGTGCCTCCCTCGCAGGACAAGGCGCGGCGCGAGGTGCCGCTCTGGCGCCGGCCGGCGACCTTCGCGCTGGAGGCCGTGGCCGCCGCGGTCCTGTTGACGGTGCTGTTCGTGACCCTCCACAGCACGCCCGCGATCGCCTTCCGCGAACGCGACTGGGTGGTGCTCGCCGACGTCCAGAACCTGACCGGCGACCCGCGTTTCGAGGACGCCCTGCAGACCGCCTTGCGCGTCAGTCTGGAGCAGTCGAACTACGTCAACGTCCTGCCCGACCTGCGCGTGCGCGACGCGTTGCAGCGGATGCAGCGTCCGCCCGACACCGCGCTCGACCGCAGCGTCGCCGCGGAGATCGCGCAGCGCGAGGGGGCCAGGGCGGTGGTGTTGCCGGTGGTGGCGGAAGTGGGCGGGCGGCTCGAGATGAGTCTGCAGGTCGTGCATCCGCAGACGGGCGCGGTGGTGCACACCGAAGTGCGCAGGGGCGATGGCGCGGATGCGCTCGTTGCCGCGCTCGGAGGCAGCGCCGATGCGCTTCGTGCCTATCTGGGCGAGCCGGGGGCCGCAGCCGAGCGCCTCATGCGCCTGGAGCAGATCACGACCGGCAACCTGGAAGCCTTGCGCGCGTACTCCCTCGCGCAGAAGGCCGCCGGGCGGGGTCTGGTCGAGGAGGCGGATGTGCACTTCCGTCAGGCCTTGACGCTGGATCCGGACTTCGCGATGGCGAAGATCGGGCTGGCGCGCCTGCTGCAGCTTCGTGGCGAAGTCGGGCAGGCGGCCGAGTGGTACGCGGACGCACTGCGTCACGAAGGCCGCCTGTCGCAGCGCGAGCGGCTGTACGCGGAGGCCCACGTTGGCACAATCCGGCACGAGGCGGGCTTCGCCGAGCGGTGGAAGGGGCTGGCAGAGCTCTATCCGGACTTCGAGGCGGCGGCGCTCAATGCGGCGCTGTACGCCCATGTGCAGGGGCGCTATGAAGACGTCCGCGAGTTCGGCCGCCGGACAGCAGCCCTCGGGCAGCGTGGCGTGGCCTTCGGGCTCTATCTGGAAGGACTTGCCACGGCGATCCTGGAGGGGCCGGAGGCGGCCGCAGAGCCATTCCAGCGCGCGGCGGCTCATGGGCTGCGGGGCTTCGAGCATTATCCCGCCGCGCTACAGGCGCTTCTCGGCGAGCACGAGGCAGCGGTCGCGCTGCTCGAGAAGAGCGCACCGGCGGGCGAGTACAAGGAGGCGGAGCATCTCTCGACCCTGTATGCCGTGCAGCTCAGCGCCGGCGCCGCCGATGAGGCACGTGCACTGCGCGAGCGCGTCGCGATGCTGCTTTCAGCCTCGGCCCACGCCTCCACGGAGACCGCACGGCGTACCGCCATGCTGCTGCTGATGACCCTGCACGCTACGGAGCGTCAGCGCGGCTCGACGCCTTCGGATGAGCCCGCGTGGCGCAGAATGCAGCAGCTTGCGCGTGTGATGGGCGCAGAGACCTACGAAGGCACGACGCATCGCGTCTACGCGGCCTATGCCGCGGCGAGCGTGGGGGAGCACGGCCTGGCGGCCGAGCTGATGGGGGAGGCAGAGCCCGGGATCGTCGACGCCCTGGCGTTCCTCAGGGATCTGCGCGCGGTCGTCGAGGCGTCGGCGGCGCGTGCCCGCGGTGATCTGGTCGCGGCGTCCGAGGCTCTCGCGTCGACGAGGACGCGGAGCACGCCGGTGCTTCGCGCGGAGCGCGCCGAACTGCTGCGGGCAGAAGGCGACGCCGCGGCGGCGTCCGCCGAGCTTGCTGCCCTGGCTCGCGATCCCGCCCGTGCCTGGTACGACTGGGGCGGCGAAGGCGTGTTCAGGGTCGAGAACGTGCTTCTTTGGCAGAACGCCGCGCACGGCGATGCCATCCCGTCGGGAGATGGCACCGGCCCGGAGCCTTCGACGTCGCCCGTGCTGGACGAGGAAGCTCAGCTGCCCGTCGGCACGCGCGAGGTCAGCATTTGAAGGGCAGGAACGACATCGTCACCGTCATGTCCTGAGCCATGGCATCGAGATTGGCGAGGATGTCGGCCTTCGACGGAAGCTCGACGCCGCCCGTGCGGGCCTGACGGGTGCCCGGATCGACCTGGATCCCGAGGCTGTCGAGGACAGCATAGGGGTCGGCCGCGAAGCGGTCGCGGAAGGCATCATCGGTAGCCAGCTTCTCGAGGAGTTCGCGGGCGGCGTCGGTCTTCATGCGGTCGGTTCCTGCAGTGGTTGTGAGGGCGGGTTCGGAGCCGGCGACCACGCGACCGCCGGTAGATGCAGCCAGGACGCATCCGCATGCGGAACGCCGATGCCGTTGATGCCGAGTGCGAACGCGCGCGTGGGCATGAGCTCCAGCGCACGGGCGATGTTCCCGTCGTTGATCGCTGCGGTGTAGAACGCCCCGAGCCCCGACTGGGCGGCCAGCAGATGGAGCGTCTGGCTCAGGTGTCCCGAATCCAGCAGCAGGACCTTGTAGGCCTTCGCGTGGCGCCGGTACTTCCAGAAGGTGCGCTCGGCCCGCGCGACATGCACCACGAGCGCGTGCGCATCGGCGAAGTAGTGCTGGCCGCTGGTGAAGCTGATGGCGAGTGCAGTCGCCTCCTCGTCCGACAGGCGGCGCAGGAGCGCGAGGCGGTGAGTGTCACCCTCGTAGTGGTAGAGACCGGGCGCCAGCCCCGCGACCCGCAGTGCGAGCACGTATGGCTCGATGGGGTGGAGGCTGCCGCCGGACGGACTGCTCTTGCGCACGCCGACGACGCCCGGGAGAAACTCGGCAACGCCAAGGACGCCGAAGGTGCCGTAGAGGATCTGCGCCAACGCATCGAGGCGCAGCGTCGCGGCGCGGTCGAAGTGCCGTGTCGTCGCGCGCCGTGCGAGGAGCGGCGCGAGTGCCCCTTCGAGAGCGGCATCGGGCAGCCTCACCCGCTCGGCGGTTTCGTCCACCGCACGGAAGAAGTGCTCGGGCGGGATCCCGTTGCGGCGGACCATGTCCTCGAACTGCTGCAGACGGTCGGCCGGCGTCTCGGCGTCGCCACCTTCCCCCTCCGCATCGGTCCACTCGCTCAGTGCATGGAAGACCGCCGCCTGCGGATGCCAGCCGACCCGGCGCAGGCTTTCCTCCCCCTCGCGCAGCGCCTGCGCGCCCGGCGTCCCGGCGTCGCTCAGCAGGCCGCCACGGTCGGCGAGCGCGCGGATCGCGGCGGCATCCAGCGGGCCGCGTTCGGCGAGCGCATCGACCTCCACCCAGGCGCGCGCGTCGAGCCCGGCGACGAGGGCGAGTTCGTCCCGGGACAGCGGAATGCGCCGGCCGGTCACGGCGCAGAGGAGATGGCAGTGCACCTCCGCGTCCAGCCGGACCTCGCCGCGCAGCAGCGCGCCGACGTCCGGCGTCAGCCGGTCGGCCACTTCGATCTGGCAGGGTTCCCGCCTGCGTACGCGCATGCAGGGCCCCCTACCCGGCGTTGCGACGCGCGAAGACTACGCGAGTTTCCGCACGCCGCGATGACCGCGCGGCCGGGACGGCGCTCCGCCCCGGCCCCGACTACCTGCGGATGCTCTGCCGGTGCGCCCGCAGCGCGTCCTCCAGCCCCGGCACGCCGTCGGCGCCGGCCGGTACGCTGATGCTCGAGCCGGAGAAGTCGTCGCCGATGGGCTGGGCGCGGCCGCCCAGGCATTCGGCGAGGAAGCCTTCCGTCACCGCGTTGAAGGCCTTGCTGTTCTCGGGCCGCGCGAAACCGTGGCCCTCGTCCGGGAACAGCACGTAGGTGACCGGGATCTCCTTGCTCTGCATCGCCTGCACGATCTGGTCGCTCTCGGCCTGCTTCACGCGTGGATCGTTGGCGCCCTGGCCGATCAGGAGCGGGCGCCTGATGCGGTCGACGTGGGTGAGCGGCGAGCGCTCGGTCAGCAGCGCGCGGCCTTCCTCGGTCCGCGGATCGCCCACGCGTCGCGCGAGCTGCTCGAAGAAGCTCGCCCAGTACGGCGGCACCGTCGCCAGCAGCGTGTTGAGGTTCGACGGGCCGACGATGTCCACGCCGCAGCGGAAGACGTCGGGCGTGAAGGCGAGGCCGGCGAGCGTCGCGTAGCCGCCGTAGCTGCCGCCCATGATCGCCACCCGGTCGCGCTCGGTCACGCCGTTGTCGACCGCCCACTGCACCGCGTCGATGAGGTCGTCGTGCATCTTCCGGCCCCACTCCCGGTCGCCGGCGGCGATGAAGTCCTTGCCGAAGCCCGCGGAGCCGCGGAAGTTGACCGACAGCACCGCGTAGCCGCGGTTGGCCAGCCACTGGTCGTAGCTGCTGTAGCCGTATTCGTCGCGCGCCCAGGGCCCGCCGTGCACCAGCAGCACCATGGGGACGGGGCGGTCGGCGCGGCCGTCGCGGTCGAGGTCGGCGCCCGGCGGCAGGGTCAGATAGCTCACCAGGGTGAGGCCGTCGCGCGCACGGATCTCCTTCGGCCACATCGGGACCAGCGGCTTGCCGTCGAGGGCGGGTCGGGCGGAGAACAGCCGGGTGAGTTCGCCGCTGGGGCGGTCGTAGCGGTAGTAGACCAGCGGCGCCTCGGCCGCCGAATAGGCGACGATCCAGGTGCGGTCGTCGAGGGTCCGGGTGTTGATCGAGGCCTCGCCCGGGCCCAGCGCCTCCAGGCGCTCCAGGTCGGCGGCGATGGCCGGGTCGAGCACCTTCCATTCCTCGCGCAGGTAGTTGACCGACGCGGCCTGCACGCGCCCGGTCCGCGGGTCGGTCAGGGCCTGCCCGATGTCCGCGCGCGGGTCCTCGGCGACCAGGGTGCGCCGGCCGCTGCCCATGTCGATGGCGAACAGCGCGGAGGTGTTGCGCTCGCGCGAATCGACGAGATACAGGGTGCCGCCGTCGGTGGTGAAGCGGGTCGGCTGGGTGGTCAGCGCGTCCTCGAAGGGGATGGTGTCGCTGCGCGACCATCCGCCGCGTCCGTCCGGCACGAGGATGTCGTTGCCGCCGTCCGGACGCGCCTTGATCGCCAGGCGCACGGCGTACTCCGCATCGGCGAGGTAGCTGGCGAACTCCATGGTGTTGCGCTCGACCAGGGTGCGCGCGCCGCTGGCCAGGTCCACGCGGTAGAGGTCGTGCCAGCGCGGGTCGCGGTCGTTCATGCCGACCAGGATCTCGTCCGGCCGGAGGTGGCTGACCCCCACGACCTGCGCGGTGGTGTTCTCGTAGGGCGTCAGGTCGCGCGCCTGTCCGCTGGCGATGTCGACCGCGTAGAGATGGAAGTCCTCGTCGCCGCCGGTGTCGCGCAGGTAGAGCAGCACGTCCGGGCGGTAGGTCCAGAAGTAGTTGCGGATGCCGCGGGCGTCGTCGCGGGTGACGGGCCGCGCACGCGCGGGATCGTCCGCCGGCGCCACCCACACGTTCATGACGCCGTCGAGCGGCGCGATCCAGCTCAGCGTCCTGCCGTCCGGACTGAGCTGCACGCCCGCGCGCTCCGGATTGCCGAACAGCGCGTCGCGCGGGATGAGCTCCACGTCGCCGTGGCCGGGAGCGACCTCGTGCGCGTGGGCGGCGGGCAGGGCGAGCAGGAATGCCGCGCAGAGCGGCGCGAGACGGAGACGCAGGCGCATGGGTGGAGCCTCCAGGTGTGGGTTGGGCGCGGGTCCGCGTTCCTTGCGGCGGCGGTCGCAGGATCCTTATGCCGCAAGGACCGGCATGCCGCCCAGTCCCGGCGCCATGCCCGGTGCGGACGTCGTCGCGCTCATCCCGGTCCGCGGTCGAGCCGACGGTAGCCGATGGCCTCGGACAGGTGGGCGGTGCCGATGTCCCCGGCCTCTGCGAGGTCCGCGATGGTGCGCGCCATGCGCAGGATGCGGTGGGTGGCGCGCGCCGACAGGCGCAGGCTGTCGAGCGCCCGCTCCAGCAGGGCCTGGTCGCGTGGCGCCAGGCGGCACGCCAGCTCCGTCTCGCGCTGGCCGAGGGCTGCGTTGAGCCTGCCGGCGCGTGCGAGCTGGCGCGCGCGCGCCGCCGCCACGCGCGCCGCGACCACCGCCGATGCCTCGCCCGGCGGCGCGTCCGTCCGCAGTTCCGAGGGACGCAGGCGCGGCACTTCCACGTGCAGGTCGATGCGGTCGAGCAGCGGGCCCGAGAGCCGCGCGCGGTACCGGGCGATCTGGTCCGGGCTGCAGCGGCAGCGCCCCGACGGGTCGCCGGCGTGACCGCAGGGGCAGGGGTTCATGGCCGCGACGAGCTGGAAGCGGGCCGGGAACTCGGCCTGCCGCGCCGCGCGCGAGATCGTGACGCGGCCCGATTCGAGCGGTTCGCGCAGCACCTCCAGCGCACTGCGCTGCCATTCCGCGAGCTCGTCCAGGAACAGCACGCCGTTGTGGGCGAGGGAGATCTCGCCGGGCCGCGGCTGCGCACCGCCACCGACCAGCGCGACCGCGCTGGCCGTGTGGTGCGGCGCCCGGAACGGGCGTTGGCGCCAGCGCGCCGGATCGAGTCCGTGCCCGCTGACCGAGGCCACCGCGGCGGTCTCCAGCGCTTCGGATTCCGACGCGGGCGGCAGCAGGCCGGGCAGGCGCGAGGCCAGCAGGGTCTTGCCGCAGCCCGGCGGGCCGATGAGCAGCAGGTGGTGGCCTCCGGCCGCGGCCACCTCCAGGGCGCGCCGCGCATGCGCCTGCCCGCGCACGTCGGCCAGGTCCGGATGCTGCGCCGGGACGGCTGCCGCGGCTTCCCGGGCGACCGGTGCCAGCGTCCTGCGCGCCTGCAGGTGGGCGCAGACCTCGAGCAGGGTCCGGGCGCCGTAGACGCACGCGCCGCCCACCAGGGCGGCTTCCGCGGCGCTGGCCTGCGGCAGCACGATGGCCCGCGCCTCGGCGGTCGCGGCGATGGCGGCGGGCAGCACGCCCTCGACGTGGCGAAGCTCGCCGGTCAGCGCCAGTTCGCCGACGAACTCCAGCTCGCGCAGCGCCTCGTTCGGGATCTGGCCGCTGGCTGCGAGGATGCCCAGCGCGATGGGCAGGTCGAAGCGGCCGCCTTCCTTGGGCAGGTCGGCGGGCGCCAGGTTGACGGTGATCCTGCGCGCCGGGAATTCGAGCTGGGCGCACTGGATGGCGGCGCGGACGCGGTCCTTGCTCTCGCGGACCGCGGCCTCGGGCAGGCCGACGATGGACAGGTTGGGCAGCCCGCCGGCGAGATGCACCTCCACGCGGACCGCGGGTGCCTGCACGCCGCGGCGTGCGCGGCTGTGCACGAGGGCGAGACTCATGCGCGAACTCCGTTTCTGCCTCCGCATGCCGTCCGTGGCATGCGGGCGCTGGATCAGGGGCGGGGGGCGGTGCCGTCGCCGAGGCGCGCCTCGAGCGCGGCCACGGCCTGTTCGAGCGCCTCCACCTTCTCGCGGGTGCGCAGCAGGACGGCGCGCTGCACCTCGTACTCCTCGCGGGTCACCAGGTCCAGCCTGGACAGGCCCGCCTGCAGGGTCGCCTTGAAGTTCTGCTGCAGCCCGTCGCCGGCCTCGCGCAGGCCGGGCGGTACCGCCTCGCTGAGGCGGCGGGCGAGGTCGTCGAGGGTCTTGAGGTCGATCATGGCGTGCGTCTGCGGGAGAGGGGGCAACGGTGCCGGAGCGGGCGCCGCCGCGGCATCGGAGGCCATCGCCGGGCGGGGTAGGAAAACCATGCGTCCGGGCGCGGGCGTCACCGGGCCCGGAGAACCCGCGATTCGAGCACGCGCGCGCGCGCCGATGCAATCGCGGGCCGCGCGGGCCCATACTCTCGCCCGGTCCTGCAGCGAGGTGCTCCACGATGAAGATGGTCATGGCGGTCATCAAGCCGTTCAAGCTCGACGACGTGCGCGAGGCGCTCTCCGACGTCGGCGTCACCGGCATCACGGTGACCGAGGTGAAGGGCTTCGGTCGCCAGAAGGGCCACACCGAGCTCTACCGCGGCGCGGAATACGTGGTCGACTTCCTGCCCAAGATCAAGCTGGAGGTCGCGGTCACCGACGACCAGGCCGAACGGGTGGTCGACGCCATCCTGCAGTCGGCCAGCAGCGGCAAGATCGGCGACGGCAAGGTCTTCGTCTACGACCTCGAGCGCGCGGTCCGCATCCGCACGGGCGAGCTGGATGCGGATGCGCTATAACGGCGCGTCTCGGTCGCTCGGGCCGGGCCGGTTCGTCAACGCAGTGCAGGGAGAGCAGTATGAAGACGTTCAAGATCGCGGCCTTCGCCGCAATGATGGCCTGCGCCTCGGCCGCAGGCGCACAGCAGATGCTGGTGGAGACCGACGCGGAGAAGATCCTCACGCAGCAGCGGCAGATTCGTACGGACCTGGAATCAGGAACCGGGCGCTATGCGGATACAAAATCGCATACGCGTGCGGCCATTCTGCGTGAGCAGGACGTGGTCTTCCGCCTTCTCGACGGCAGGAGCTCGTCCACCGAGCTCCGGCGCGACGATCAGATGGCGCTGTTCAACTCCCTCGAGGCGATCGCCGCGCTCATCAACGATGCTGAAGATGAACGCATGATCTGCGAGCGGCAGCGCGTCGTGGGAAGTAATCGGCGCGAGCGCGTATGCAAGACGGTTGCGCAGATCCGAATGGAACGCGAAGCTGCTGAGCGTGCTACTACTCGGCACGACAACAACTGCCCGGACTGCACAGCGACAGGATTTCGCAGGTTCTAAGCAGAGCTTCCTGCCTGCGTCGCTCAGTCCCCCAGCTCCTCGGCCAGGTACGGCGGCGTCGCCAGCGCGCCGCGGTGGATGGCGGCGGTGTAGTAGCGGGTCGCGAAGCCGGGCGACTCGGCATCGGCGCGGAAGGTCTCGAAGCCTTCCTCGCCCTTGCGCGCGAGGGTGCAGCTCCACCAGCCGGTGGGGTAGCAGGGCTGGGGGAAGGGCAGGGTCTTCAGCGCGCCGAAGCCGGCGTCGCGCATCGCCTGGCGCATGTCCTTCATGAGCTGCACGAGCGCCAGCGGCGACTCGGACTGCTGGACGAGGATGCCGCCGGGGCGCAGGGCCTTCAGGCAGCTTTCGTAGAAGGCGCGGTTGAACAGGCCCTCGGCCGGCCCGACCGGGTCGGTGGAGTCGACGATGACCACGTCGACGCTCTCCGCGCCGAGGTTCGCCATGTAGGCGATGCCGTCGTCGAACAGCAGCTCGGCGCGCGGATCGCCGTTGGACTCGCACAGTTCGGGGAAGTACTTCTCCGCCATGCGCGTCACCTGCTCGTCGATGTCGCACTGCACCGCCTTCTTCACGCCGCGGTGCTTGAGCACCTCGCGCAGGGTGCCGCAGTCGCCGCCGCCGATGATGACGACCGACTGCGGGTCCGGGTGGGCGAACAGCGCCGGGTGCGACATCATCTCGTGGTAGAGGAAGTTGTCGCGCGTGGTCAGCATGACCGCCCCGTCGATCACCATCAGGTTGCCCCAGTCGGTGGTCTCGTAGATCTCGATCTTCTGGAAGTCCGACTGCACCTGGTCGAGCTTGCGGGTGACGCGGAAGCCGATGGACGAGCCGGTGTGCTCGAAGTCCTCGCGGAACCAGGTGTCGGACATGGGGGGCGCTCCGGTGCGTGGCGAAATGGCTGCGGATTGTAGCGGAGCCGGTCTGCGGAACGCGCCATGCGGCTCGAGCCGGACGCGCTGGGCCGTGCGCGGATGCGGCGCCGACGCCGCGCGCGCTCCGGGGCGCACGACACGGCCTGAAGGCCCGCCCGCGCGCTCACGGTCCGCGCCCGGCACGGCCGCTACACTACGCGCCCCTTGCGCTTCCGGAACCCGCCGCCCATGTCCTGGTCGATCGACCGCGCCCGCCAGACCTACTCGATCCCGCACTGGTCGGAGGGCTATTTCGACGTCGGCGAGGACGGCCGCATGCTGGTGCGGCCGCGCGGCGCCGACGGCCCGGCCCTCGCGCTGGCCGACGTGGTCGAGCGCGCCCAGGCGGATGGGCTGAAGCTGCCCCTGCTGGCGCGCTTCTCCGACGTGCTCGGCGACCGTCTCGCCCGGCTGCAGGGCGCCTTCGCCCGCGCCATGGTCGACGCCGAGTACGGCGGCGGCTATACCGCGGTCTTCCCGATCAAGGTCAACCAGCACCGCGCGGTGGCGGGAGAGCTGGCCGAGTTCGGCCAGCGCAACAGCCCGGGCCCGGCCGTCGGCTTCGGCCTGGAGGCCGGCTCGAAGCCGGAGCTGATGGCCGTGCTGGCGCTGGCGGCGCCGGACTCGCTGGTGGTGTGCAACGGCTACAAGGACCGCGAGTACATCCGCCTGGCGCTGATCGGCCGCCGGCTCGGCATCCGCGTGTGCATCGTGATCGAAAAGCCCTCGGAGCTCGCACTGGTGATCGAGGAGTCCCGGGCTCTCGACGTCAGGCCGATGCTCGGCGTGCGCATGCGCCTGGCCTCGCTGGGCGCGGGCAAGTGGCAGAACTCCGGCGGCGACAAGGCCAAGTTCGGCCTGTCGCCGCGGCAGCTGGTCGACCTGACCGAGCGCCTGCGCGCGGCCGGGCTCGCCGACACGCTGGAGCTGCTGCATTTCCACATGGGCTCGCAGATCTCGAACGTGCGCGACATCGCCAGCGGCATGCGCGAGGCGGTGCGCTACTTCGTCGAGGTGTCCGGCCTCGGCTTCCCGATCCGCTACATGGACGTCGGCGGCGGCCTGGGCGTGGACTACGAGGGCACGCGCTCGCGCAGCTTCTGTTCGATCAACTACGGCCTGGACCAGTACGCGGCCAACATCGTGCAGCCGCTGGCCGAGGCCTGCGCCGAGCACGGGCTCGCGCCGCCGCGCATCGTGACCGAGTGCGGACGCGCCATGACCGCCCACCACGCGGTGCTGATCGCCAACGTCAGCGAGGTCGAGCGCGCGCCGGAGGGCGCGGTGCCGCCGCCCGAGGAAGGGGAGTCGGCGGTGCTGCGCCACCTGCGCGAGCTGCACGCCGACCTCGACGCGCGCCCGGCCGTGGAGTTGTTCCACGAGGCCCAGCACCATCTCGCCGAGGGCCAGACGCTGTACGCCCACGGCCAGATCGACCTGGTGCAGCGCGCGCGCATCGACGACCTGTTCTACGCCATCGCGCACGGGGTGCGCGCCCGGCTGAAGAGCGAGGAGAAGGGCCACCGCGCCGTACTCGACGAACTCGACGAGCGCCTGGTCGACAAGTACTTCGTGAACTTCTCGGTGTTCGAGTCGGTGCCGGACGTCTGGGCCATCGACCAGGTGTTCCCGATCGTCCCCATCGCGCGCCTGGACGAGGCGCCGACCCGGCGCGGCGTCATCGCCGACCTGACCTGCGATTCGGACGGCCGCATCGACGACTACGTGGACGACGGCGACCTCGACACCTCGATGGCGCTGCACGCGCCGCGCCCGGGCGAGAGCTACCGGATCGGCTTCTTCATGGTCGGCGCCTACCAGGACACGCTCGGCGACATCCACAACCTCTTCGGGGACACCGACACGGTGAACGTGCGCCTGACCGACGACGGCTACGATCTGGTGCGTTCGCGTCGCGGCGATACCTCGGACGTGATGCTCGACTACGTCGGCTACGACCTCGGCGCCCTCCGCGCCGCCTACCGCGAGAAGATCGCCGCAGCGGACCTGCCGACGGAGGAGGCGCGGGCATTCGAGGCCGCGCTCGAGACCGGCCTCACCGGCTACACCTACCTGGCGGACGAGCCGCAGGCGTGAGCGACGCGCTGGCGCCAGGCACGTATTTCCTCGTGCTCGCGATGCGCACGCCCGCTTTCGATCCCGCGGTCGGGCCGCGGCATCGCGTCTTCCTCGACGCGCTCGCGGCCGAGCGCCGGCTCGCCGCCACCGGTGGCTTCTCCGACGGGAGCGGCGGGGCCTACCTGCTCAGGGCCGCCGACCTGGACGAGGCCACGGCCATCGCCCACCGCGACCCGCTGCACCTCGAGGGTGCGTCGGTGCTTTCGGTCCGCGAGTGGGTGGTGCGCTGAGGGCGCTGTCCGGCGCTATGCCGGGTCGCCGCCGCGCGCGACCTGGAAGCCGGCGAAGGACTGGCTCACCGGCATCAGCTCGATGCGGTTGATGTTGAGGTGCGGCGGGAGGTTGGCGATCCACAGCAGGGTGTCGGCGATGTCCTCGGCCGTCATCGGGGTCGCGCCCCGGTAGAGGGCGTCCGAGGCCGCGCGGTCGCCGCCGGTGCGGACCAGGGTGAACTCGGTCTCGGCCATGCCGGGTTCGATCGAGGTCACCCGCACCCCGGTGCCGTGCAGGTCGGCGCGCAGGCCGAGCGAGAACTGCTGCACGAAGGCCTTGGTCCCGCCGTAGACGTTGCCGCCCGGATAGGGGTAGGTCGCCGCGACCGAGCTCATGTTGACGATGGCGCCGCGGCGTTCGATCAGACCGGGCAGCAGGCGGTGCGTGAGCGCCACGAGCGCGGACACGTTGGTGTCGATCATGGTGCGCCACTGCGCCAGGTCCGCCTTCTGGGCCGGTGCGGTGCCCAGCGCCAGGCCGGCGTTGTTGACCAGCAGGTCGATGCCCGCGAAGGCGGGCGGCAGGGCGTCCAGCGCGGCGTGCATGGCCGCCTCGTCCCGGATGTCGAAGGCGGCGGGATGGACGCGGTCTGCGCCATGGCGCTCCACCAGCGGCGCAAGCCGCTCGGCGCGGCGACCGGTCGCCACGACCCGCCAGCCGTCCGCCACGAAGCGCTCGACCGCCGCCGCGCCGAAGCCGGACGTTGCGCCGGTGATGAGTGCGGTGCGTGACATGGCGGCCTCGTGCGTTCGCGGAGAGGCCGCGACTGTAGCGGCCTGCCCGTCGGGCGCCAACAGCACGCGGATACGACGACGGCGCCGGTGGGCGCCGTCGTGGCTGCGAGCGTGGGCGTTCAGCGCGCCCGGACGGCGACGGCCGGGATTCCTCCGCTCTCCAGCGTGCCCTTCGCCCGCGCCAGCGCTTCGGCGCTGGGGAAGGGGCCGAGGCGGACCCGGTGGACGGTGTCGCCGTTGATGGTGGCCGCTTCGACTCGGGCCGACAGGCCCATGAGCGCGATGCGCGCCTTCAGCGCCTCGGCCTCGGCCGGGGCGCGGAAGGCGCCGGCCTGCAGCACGTAGGCCTCGTTGTTGGGCGCGGTCGGTGCGGGGGGCGGCGGCTGCGGTGCGGACGGCGTGTCGGGCGCAGTGGCCTCGGCCTCCGCCGCGGCCAGGCGCTCGGCGGCCGCGCGCTGCTGCGCGGCGCGCGCTTCGGCCTCCTGGCGTGCGCGGGCCTCGACCTCCGCGTCCGGCACCACCACCTCGCGCTCGGCCAGCACGGTGTAGAAGTCGTAGCGCGGCCGGCGCGGGGCGTCCTGCGCCACCGGGGCCTCCTCGATCGCCGGGGCCGGCGCCTGCGCCTGGGGATTGGGACGCGGTCCGGCGTCGGGCTCGCCGCCGAGGCGGGTCATCGCCACCACCGCGACCACCAGGCCGATCAGGATGCCGCCGACCAGCAGCAGCCAGCCCGGGACGCCGCCACCGCCGCCCTTGCCGCCGTTGCGGCGGGCCTGCGACTTGCCTCGCCGTGCCGCCATCACATCCTCTCCGGGGCGCTGACGCCCAGCAGGTCCAGCCCGTTGCGGATCACCTGGCGCGTGGCCAGCGCGAGCGCGATGCGCGCGTTGCGCACGTCGGCATCGTCCACGAGGAACTGCCCGGCGTGGTACCAGGTGTGGAAGGCGTTCGCCAGTTCGCGCAGCCAGCCCGCGATCAGGTGCGGCTCCAGCGCCTGCGCCGCGCTCTCGACCAGCTCGGGATAGCGCGACAGCTCGATCATCAGCGCCTGCTCCTCCGCGGTGGTCAGGCGGTCGAGCCTCGAAAGTCCGGCCGCGACGTCCAGGGCGATGCCGCGCTCGTCCGCCTGGCGCAGCACGCTGCACACCCGCGCGTGCGCGTACTGGATGTAGTAGACCGGATTGTCGTTGGACTGCGAGCGCGCCAGGTCGATGTCGAAGGTGAGCTGCGAGTCGGCCTTGCGCGCGATCAGGAAGTAGCGGGTGGCATCGCGGCCGGCCTCGTCGATGAGGTCGCGCAGGGTGACGTAGCTGCCGGCGCGCTTGGACAGCTTCACCTCCTCGCCGCCGCGCATCACCGTGACCATCTGGTGCAGGACGTACTCCGGCCAGCCCTTCGGGATGCCGATGTCGAGCGCCTGCAGGCCCGCGCGCACGCGCGCCAGCGAGCCGTGGTGGTCGGCGCCGAGCTCCGTGATCGCGCGCACGTAGCCGCGTTCCCACTTGGTCTGGTGGTAGGCCACGTCCGGCACGAAGTAGGTGTAGCTGCCGTCGGACTTGCGCATCACGCGGTCCTTGTCGTCGCCGAAGTCCGTGGACTTCAGCCACAGGGCGCCGCCCTCCTCGTAGGTGTGGCCGGCGGCGACGAGCTCCTGCACCGTCTTCTCCACCCGGCCGTCGGTGTAGAGCGAGGACTCCAGGTAGTAGACGTCGAAGCCGACGCCGAAGGCGGCCAGGTCCTCGGTCTGCTCGTGGCGGAGCACCGCCACGGCGAAGCGGCGGATGGCGTCGAGATCGTCCACGTCGCCCGACGCGACCACGTCGCGCCCGTCGGCATGGGCCGTCTCGCGGGCGAGGAAGGCGCGCGCGACCTCCTTGATGTACTCGCCGCGGTAGCCGTCGGCGGGCCAGCTGGGATCGTCCGGGTCGAGCCCGCGTGCGCGCGCCTGCACGGACAGCGCCAGGTTGTTGATCTGCGCGCCGGCGTCGTTGTAGTAGAACTCGCGCACCACGTCCCAGCCCGCCGCGGCCAGCAGGCGCGCGAGCGAATCGCCGATCGCCGCGGCGCGGCCATGCCCGACGTGCAGCGGCCCGGTCGGGTTGGCGGAGACGAACTCGATGCCCACGCGCTGGCTGCCGCCGAGGGTGCTGCGGCCGTAGGCATCGCCGGCGGCGTGGATGCGGCGGATCTCCGCGTGCCAGGCCTCGGGCGCGAGGTGCACGTTGATGAAGCCGGGCCCGGCGACCTCGACCCTGGCGATGGACGGAGAGGCCGGCAGCGCCGCGACCAGTTTCTCCGCCAGGTCGCGCGGCCTGGCGCGTGCCGGCTTCGCCAGCAGCATGGCCAGGTTGGCGGCGTAGTCGCCGTGCTCGCGCGAGCGCGTGCGCTCGACCACGAAATCGGGCGTGGCCAGGTCGGCAGGGACGGCGCCATCGCGGCGCAGGGTGTCGAGCGCGGTGGCGAGCAGCTCGCGCAGCTGGGACTTCACGTGGGCGATCCGGAACTGAAAGCGACCGCATAGTCTAGCGGGTCCGCGGGCTCGCCGCCGGTGTCACGCGGGTGCAACCCCTCTGGTCCAGACTGCCGCCCGTCGCAGGGATGCGGCCATCTCCGTCTCTCTCTCCAGGGGTGTGTTCGCCCGCCGCCGCGCGCGGAAGGGGCATGGGGCCGGCGCCGTGCCGGCCCTCCTTTTTTTTTCTTTCCCCACGGACGCCCCGTGGCGGCCGCGCCGGCGCGCCGCTCAGACCCAGCCGCGCGTCGCCAGCGAGACAGGCGGGCCGTCGCCGACGACGAAATGATCCAGGACGCGGACGTCCACCAGGGCCAGCGCCGACTTCAGCCGCAGGGTGACCGCACGGTCGGCCGCGCTGGGCTCGCTGCTCCCGCTGGGATGGTTGTGCCCCAGCATCAGCGCGGCGGCGTTGTGGGCGAGCGCGCGCTTCACGACCTCGCGCGCATGGACCTCGGCGCCGTCGATGGTGCCGCGGAACAGCTCCTCGAAGGCGATGACCCGATGGCGCGTGTCGAGGAACAGCACTGCGAACACCTCGTGCGGCAGCCCGCGCAGGCGGCGTGCGAAGTAGGCCCCGGCGCGCGCGGGATCGGTCAACGCCTCGCCGCGGGCGAGGTCGGCCGCCAGGTGGCGGGTCCCCAGCTCCAGCGCCGCGGTCAGGCTGCAGGCCCGCGCCGGCCCGAGCCCGCGCAGCCCCGCCAGGGCGGCCGGACCCGCGTCCAGCAGGCGGCGCAGCGGGCCGTGCTCGGCGAGCAGGCGGCGCGCGGTCGCCACGGCGTCCTCCCCCCGCAGTCCCGAGCCCAGGAAGATGGCGAGCAGCTCGGCGTCGCTCAGGGCGGCCGCGCCGCGGGCCAGCAGTTTCTCGCGTGGGCGTTCGTGCGCCGGCCATTCGTGGATGTGCATGGGCGGCAGTGTCCTGCGCACGCGGCGAGGGTGCCGTCGGGGTGCCCGCGGGCCCTGGAGTAAGCTAGCGCCCCCTTCCGAAGTAGGAATCCCCCGCAGGTGAGCGCTCTCGAGTCGGACCGCGTCCTGGTGTGCGTGGGCGGCGGCATCGCCGCCTACAAGGCCGCCGAACTCGTGCGCCGCCTGCGCGACGCCGGCGCGGAGGTGCAGGTGGCGATGACCGAGGCCGCCGGGCACTTCGTCGGCACCGCGACCTTCCAGGCCCTCTCCGGCCGCAGCGTGCGCACCACGCTGTGGGACGCCCAGGCCGAGGCGGCCATGGGCCACATCGAACTCGCGCGCTGGGCGACGCGGGTCGTGGTGGCGCCGGCCACCGCGGATCTCCTCGCCCGGCTCGCCCAGGGCATGGCGGACGACCTGGTGACCACGCTCTGCCTGGCCACGACCGCCCCCATCGCGGTCGCCCCGGCGATGAACAACCGCATGTGGGCGCACCCCGCCACGCAGGCCAACGTGGCCACGCTGCGGGCGCGTGGCGTGCAGGTCCTCGGCCCGGACGACGGCCCGCAGGCCTGCGGCGAGTTCGGCCCGGGCCGCCTGATGGAGCCCGACGCCATCGTCGCCGCGCTGCGGGGCACGACGGAGCCGGCGCTGGCCGCGCATCCGCAGGTGCTGGCGGGACGCCGCGTGGTGGTGAGCGCCGGCCCGACCTTCGAGGACATCGATCCGGTGCGCTACCTCGGCAACCGCAGCTCCGGGAAGATGGGCTTCGCCATTGCCGAGGCCGCGCGCGAGCTGGGCGCCGAGGTGGTGCTCGTGGCCGGTCCGGTGCACTTGCCGACGCCGCCGGGTGTGACCCGCGTCGACGTCCGCTCGGCGCGGCAGATGCGCGACGCGGTGATCGCCGCCCTGGCGCCGCAGGCCGACCTCTACGTCGGCGCGGCGGCGGTGGCCGACTATTCGCCGGTGCAGGGCGCGGACCACAAGATCAAGAAGACCAGCGCGACCCTCACCCTCGAACTCGCGCGCACGCCGGACATCCTCGCCGAGGTCGCACAGCGCACGCCGCGCCCGCGCCTGGTGGTGGGCTTCGCTGCGGAGACGCAGAACCTGGCCGCCTATGCGCGCGGCAAGCTCTACGCCAAGAACGTCGACGTCATCGCGGCGAACGCGGTCAGCGGCGCCGAGAGCGCCTTCGAGCGCGACGACAACGCCCTGCACGTGTTCTGGGACCAGGGCGAGACCGAGATCGCGCGCGCGCCCAAGCGCGACGTCGCCCGGCGCCTGCTCGCGCTCGTCGCCGAGCGGCTGGAGGCGGGCGCATGAGCGGCGCGACGATCGAGCTGAAGATCCTCGACCCGCGCCTCGGCACCGAGGTGCCGCTGCCCGCGTACGCCACGCCGATGTCCGCGGGCATGGACCTGCGCGCCATGCCGGAGGCGCCGGTGGAGCTCGCGCCCGGCGCCACCGCACTGCTTCCGACCGGCCTCGCCATCCACATCGGCGACCCCGGCCTGTGCGCGACCATCCTGCCGCGCTCCGGGCTCGGTCACCGCCACGGCATCGTGCTCGGCAACCTGGTCGGCCTGATCGACGCGGACTACCAGGGCCCGCTGATGGTCAGCGTCTGGAACCGCAGCGACACCGCCTTTACGATCGCGCCGGGGGACCGGATCGCGCAGCTCGTGCTGCTTCCGGTGGCGAGGGCCGCATTCCGGGTGGTCGACACCTTCGAAGCCAGCGAGCGCGGCGAAGGCGGGTTCGGTCACACCGGCGTGCGCTGACAGGGGGCAGGACATGGGGAAGGGAGTGGACCCGCGCGCCGCGCTGGGTCGGTTGTCGGGGGCCATGGATCGGCTGCTGCCGGTCTTCGCGCTGATCGCGCTCGGGCTTGCGGCGGTCTTCGTGGTGGACGGCGTCCAGCAGGGGTCGGCCGAGCGGATCGCCGCCGACGTGGACGCCGCGCGCGATCGCGCCGCCGCCACGGTCGGTGCGCGGCTGCAGGCGCTGCACGAGCGCTTCCAGGCGCGCAGCGAGGCGCCCGAGGTCGGCGCCGCGCTGGCCGCCGACGATCTCGAGGCCGCCGCCGCGGCCTTCGCCGCCGGCTGGAGCGAGGCCGAGGTGCAGATGCTGCCGCCGGATCTGGGCGCGGCCTACGCGGAACCCGAGGCCTTCGGCTACGGCAGGCTCGCCCTGCTCGAGTCGGTCCTGGCCGACAACGCCGTCCGCAGCGCCGTCGTGCGCGACGGGGCGGGCGCGCGGCTGGCCATGGCCGGTCCGCTGCTCCTCGACGGCAGCGTCCGTGCGATCGCCTACGCGAAGCTGCCGATCGATGCGCTCGGGTTCCCGCCGGGCCTGCCGGGGCCTGGCTATCTCGCGCTGCGCCAGCGCGCGCACACCGTGGCGGTCGCCGGCGATGCCGCGCTCGCCCCCTACAGCGAGGCGCGCGCGGTCCCCGTCGGCGACAGCGGCCTGCGCGTCGTCGCGGCGGCACCCGCCGCGGTCAGCGGCTACCTGGGCCTCGGCCGCACCTCGGAATTCGTCCTCGGCGGCGCCCTCGCGCTGGCAGGCATCGCCCTGCTGCTGGGCCGTCGGCGCCTGGCGGCGCGCGACAGCAGCCCGGAGGCACCGGCACCGACCCTGGCGGAGGCGCTCGAGCGCGCGCCGGTCGAAGCGCCCGCACCCGCGCCGGTGGCCGCGGCCCCGGCGAAGCCGGCGGAACAGGGCGTCGCGCTGGATCGCGGCATCTTCCGCGCCTACGACATCCGCGGCGTCGTCGGGCGCACGCTGGATGCCGGGATCGCCCGCGCCATCGGCCAGGCCATCGGCACCGTCATGCACGAGCAGTCGCTGCGCGAGGTCGTGGTGGGCCGCGACGGTCGGCTCTCGGGCCCGGGCCTGTCGGACGCGCTCATCGAGGGCCTGCGCGCCGCCGGCCGCGACGTGCTCGACATCGGCCTCGCGCCGACGCCGGTGGTCTACTTCGGCGCCTTCCACCTGCGTGCGGGCTCCTGCGTCGCCATCACCGGCAGCCACAACCCGGCGGACTACAACGGCTTCAAGATCGTGATCGGCGGGCAGACCCTCGCCAACGAGGCGATCGAAGACCTGTTCACGCGCATCGACCAGCAGCGCCTGCACGCGGCCGACGCGCCCGGCAGCCTGACCCGCCGCGACGTCTCCGCCGACTACGTCGCGCGCATCGCCGGGGACGTGATGCTGGACCGCCCGCTGCGCGTGGTGGTGGACGCCGGCAGCGGCGTGGCCGGCATGATCGCGCCGCAGGTGCTGGAGACCATCGGCGCGGAGGTCGATCCGCTGTACTGCGAGGTCGACGGCAGCTTCCCGCACCATCACCCCGATCCCGGCGACCCGAAGAACCTGGTCGACCTGATCGAGATCGTGAAGCGCCAGGACGCCGACCTCGGCCTCGCCTTCGACGGCGACGGCGACCGCCTCGGCGTGGTCACCCGGCGCGGCGAGATCATCTATCCGGACCGCCTGCTGATGCTGTTCGCGGCCGACGTGCTCGAGCGCAACCCCGGTGCCGCGGTGATCTACGACGTCAAGTGCACCGGCCACCTGGGTCCGCACATCCTGCGCAGCGGCGGCAGCCCGATGATGTGGAAGACCGGGCACTCGCTGATCAAGGCGAAGATGCGCGAGACCGGCGCGGAACTCGCCGGCGAGATGAGCGGGCACTTCTTCTTCAAGGAACGCTGGTACGGCTTCGACGACGGCATCTACGCCGCGGCGCGCCTGCTCGAGATCGTCGCGGCGCAGGACCGCGCGCCCGAGGAGCTGTTCGACGAACTGCCCACCGGCGTGGCCACGCCCGAGCTCAAGGTCGACACCGCCGAGGGCGCGAACCACGCCTTCGTCGAACGCTTCAGCGAGGCGGCGACGTTCGAGGGCGCCCGCGTGAGCACCATCGACGGCGTGCGCGCCGACTGGCCCGACGGGTTCGGCCTGTTGCGCGCCTCCAACACCACGCCGATCCTGGTGCTGCGCTTCGAGGGCCGCGACGAGGCGGCGCTGGCCCGCATACAGGACCTGTTCCGCGAGCGCATGCTCGCCGTCGATCCGACCCTGGTGCTGCCCTTCTGAGGCCGCCGGCCGCGCGCCGCGCTCAGCGCGCGCGCGCCGCCTGCAGTTCGCGGTAGCGCGCCAGGGTGTCGCGGTACTCGAGGTCGAGCGCGGCGCGCTCGGCCTCGCGCTGGTTCAGCGCGAGCAGCTGGTCGTCGAGCTGGGCCCGCTGGATCACCACGGACTCGCGCGTCCGTGCGGGCACCGCCCGGCCGGCCAGTTCCTGGTCCGCGGCGTGGCCCAGCAGGCTCATGAGGCTCTGCCGCTGGGCGTCGATGCCGATGCGCGTCGCCTTGAGCGTTTCCTCGAGCAGGCCGACACGCTCGTCGTAGGCGCGACGGAGGTCGGCCTCGGTGGGGTAGGAGCCCAGCAGCACGCCGTCGCGCTGGATCGCCTTCTCCTGCAGCTGCGCGGCCTGCGCGCGGCGCCGGGCCTCGGCCTCCGCTTCGGCGCGCTCCTCCGGGGTCAGCGCGCGCTCCACCTCGCCGGTGACCAGGCCGCTGGCGAAACTGATCTCGCGCCGCGCGCGGTCGACCTCTTCCGGCGGAAGGTGGTCGCTGTACCGGACCTGGCCGTCCCCATCCACCCAGCGGTAGAGCTTCTGTGCGTGGGCAACGCCCGCCGCCGCGAGCGCGACGGCGATGCAGCCGACGATGATGCGCATCTCGATGTCCCCCCGGACCGCAGCGGCGTCACGCGCTGCCGTACTGCGCACGATACGCGACCAGGCGCTCCCGGTGCAGCGCCAGCTCCGGCCGTTCGTCGGCGTAGGCGAGCAGTGCGTCGAGACCCGCCACCGCGACCACCGGCAGCCCGAAGTCCGCGGTGACCTCCTGGGCGGCCGAGCGCTCACCCTGCATGCCGCGCTCCTGGCGGTCGAGCGCGATCAGGACGCCCGCCGGAACGCCGCCGGCCGCGCGGATGTGGCCGAGCGCCTCGCGGACGGCGGTGCCGGCGGTGATCACGTCGTCCACGATGAGTACCCGCCTTCCCGCGAGCGGCGCGCCGATGAGAGTGCCGCCCTCGCCGTGGGCCTTGGCCTCCTTGCGGTTGAAGGCCAGCGGCAGGTCGCGCCCGCGGGCCGCGAGCGCCACGCCCAGCGCGGTCGCCAGAGGAATGCCCTTGTAGGCGGGCCCGAAGGCGACCTCGACCTCGAGGCCGGAGGCGGCGAGCGCGTCCGCGTAGCAGGCCCCGAGCGCGGCCAGCGCCGCGCCCGAGTCGAAACGGCCGGCATTGAAGAAGTACGGGCTCACGCGGCCCGACTTGAGCGTGAAGTCGCCGAAGCGCAGGACCTCGCGCTCCAGCGCGAGGTCGAGAAAGCGGCGTTGGTGGTCGAGCACGACGGTTCCCGGCGGTGAGGGGGCGCCATTCTGCCGCAAGCGCCGCCGGGCCCGCCCGGGCTGGGCCCGCCCGCGCGCGCCGCGTAAGCTTCGGGGCCGGTTCCCGTGTTTCCCCCGCATGCGCATCGTCAGCTTCAATGCCAACGGCCTCCGCTCCGCCGCGAGCAAGGGCTTCTTCGAGTGGTTCGCCGCGCAGGACGCGGACATCCTCTGCCTGCAGGAGACCAAGGCGCAGGAGCACCAGTTGCGCATGCCCGAGTACCTGCCCGCCGGCTACACCGCCTACTTCCGCGACGCCACGACCAAGAAGGGCTACAGCGGTGTCGGCATCTACACCCGGCGCGAGCCCGACGAGGTCCGCACCGCGCTCGGGCGGCCGGACTTCGACGAGGAGGGCCGCTACATCGAGGCGCGCTACGGCAACCTCAGCGTGGTGTCCTTCTACATTCCGTCCGGCTCGTCGGGGGAGGTCAGGCAGGCGTACAAGTTCGAGATCATGGCCTGGCTGAAGCCCATCCTCGACGAGTGGCTGGCCAGCGGCCGCGACTACGTGCTGTGCGGCGACTGGAACATCGTGCGCAGCGCGCTCGACATCCGGAACTGGAAGTCCAACCAGAAGAACTCCGGCTGCCTGCCGCCCGAGCGCGACTGGCTCAACGGCCTGTGCGCCGACGCCGGCGGCTGGGTCGATGCCTACCGCGCGCTCCATCCCGACGGCCAGGACTACACCTGGTGGTCGGCCCGGGGCGCCGCGCGCGCCAACAACGTCGGGTGGCGCATCGACTACCAGCTGGTCACGCCGTCGCTGCGGCCGCGCCTGCGCGGCTGCAGCATCCATCCCGAGCCGCGGTTCTCCGACCACGCGCCGTTCGTGGTCGACTACGCCGAATGAGCGCGTCCGCGACCCACCGGGGCTGGCGCGGCGTCGTCGCGGCCTTCGGTACCCCCTCCGCACTGACCCTGTTCCTGTTCGGGTTCGGCTGCGGCCTGCCCTTCCTGCTGGTCGGCTACACCCTGTCGATCTGGCTCCGCGACAGCGGCTGGGACCTCGGCCCGATCGGGCTGGTCAGCTACATCACCTTCTTCTACGTCTTCAAGTTCCTGTGGGCGCCGCTGCTCGATACCCGACGCGCCCCGGTGTTCGGCGTGCTCGGGCGACGGCGCGGCTGGCTGGCCGTCTCGCAGATCTTCCTGCTCCTCGGCCTGGCGGCCATGGGCCTGGTGGGACCCGGCGTCTCCGTGCCGCTGTTTCTGTGCATGGTCGCGCTGACGGCCCTGGCCGGCGCCAGCCAGGACATCATGGTCGATGCCTATCGCATCGAGATCGCGCCGCTGGAGGCGCAGGGCGCGCTCGCGGCGACCTACATCCTCGGTTATCGCATCGGCCTCATCTGCGGCGGCTCGCTGGCCCTGTACCTCGCCGAGTTCGGCGGCTGGGGCACGGCCTACCTGGTGATGGCCGCCCTGGTGCTGCCGCCGCTGCTGGCGACCCTGCTCTCCAGGGAGCCGGTCGCCCCGGCGCGCACGGGCGCCGAGCGCCCGTCCTTCGGCGAGGCCTACGTGCAGCCGGTGCTCGCCTTCTTCCGGCACAAGGGCGTCTGGTTCGGCCTGGCGCTGCTCGCCTTCGTCGGGCTGTTCAAGCTGCCGGACCAGATGCTCGGCGTGATCGCGGGTCCGTTCTACCGGGACTCGGGCTTCAGCAAGAGCGAGATCGGGACGGTGTCCGGGCTCTACGGCGTCTGGATCGGCATCGCCGGCGCCTTCCTCGGCGGCATCGCGGTCGCCGCCTGGGGCATGCGCCTGCCGCTGGTGCTCGCGGCCTTCGGGGTCGCGCTGTCGAACCTGCTGTTCATCCTGATGGCGCTGTATCCCGGCGAACTGTGGACCTTCGTGCTGACCATCAGCGGCGACAACATCGCCCAGGGATTCGCCGGGACCGTCCTGGTGGCCTTCATGTCGAGCCTGGTGGACCGGAGCTACACGGCCACGCAGTACGCCCTGCTCAGCTCGCTGGCCAACCTTCCGGGCAAGCTGATCGGCGGCGTCTCCGGCTACATGGCCGGGAGCTGGGGGTATTCGGGCTTCTTCGTGTTCAGCACGCTCTCGATCGTGCCGACCCTGCTCGTGCTCGCCTGGCTGTGGCCGCGCATCTCGGGCGCCGGCACGTCTGCGGAACGGAGCTGACGGAGACACCATGGCCGACATCCTGCTGCGGGACATCGACCCCCAGATGACCGAGCGCATCATGGCCATCGCGCGGGAGCGCGACTGGCCGATCCAGGACGTGGTCCTGCATCTTCTGAGGCAGAGCCTGGGGCTCGCCGAGCCGCTGGCGCCGGTGCCGGGCGACATCGCGCGCCTGTCGGGGGCCTGGGAGGACAGCGAATCGCGTGCGTTCGGCGATGCCCTGCGCGCCCTGGAAAGCCTGCCGACGCCCGACCCGTGACGTCGCCGCCGGCGGTCGCCGCCGCCCGGCCGTCCTAGTCGCGGGGAACGCCGGCCGGGTGGATCGCGCCGAGCACGCGCGGGCCGCGCGCGCCGGTCACCTCCGGGCGGTTGCCGGGGCGGCCGGCGAGCGTCTCGCGCGCCAGCCACGCGAAGCCCATGGCCTCGACGAAGTCCGGGTCGAGGCCGAACGCCGCGGTGGACGCCACCTCGACGTCCGGCAGGTGCGCCGCGAGCCGCGCCATCAGCGTGCGGTTGTGGACGCCGCCGCCGCAGACCAGCAGACGCGCCGTCCCGGGCTGCTCGCGCCGCAGCGCATCGGCGACGGTCCGGGCGCTCAGCTCGCACAGGGTGGCCTGGACGTCGGCCGGCGCCCGCACGGCGCCCCGAAGATGCGTCTCCAGCCAGCCGAGATGGAACTGGTCGCGCCCGGTGCTCCTGGGCGGCGGGAGCGCGAACCATGGCTCGGCGAGCAGCGCGTCCAGCAGGCCGTCGTCGATCGAGCCGCTCGCCGCCCACGCACCGCCGGCGTCGTAGCCGGCACCGGTATGCCGCTGGCACCAGGCGTCCATCAGGCCGTTGGCGGGGCCGGTGTCGAAGCCGCGGACCGGCCCCGCCGGCGGAAGCAGAGTGAGGTTGCCGATGCCGCCCAGGTTGAGCACGGCGCGCGGCTCCTCCGGGTGGGCGAGCACGGCGGCGTGGAAGGCGGGCATCAGCGGGGCGCCATGCCCGCCCGCGGCCACGTCGCGGCGGCGGAAGTCGGCCACGGTGGCGATCCCGGTGCGCTCCGCGAGCACTGCCGCATCGCCCACCTGCATCGAGAACGGCCAGGGCGGGAGCACGCGGTGCCGGAGCGTCTGTCCGTGCGAGCCGATGGCGACGACCGCCGAAGGCGCTACCCCCGCCGTCTCCAGCAGGGCCAGCGCGGCGTCCGCGAAGGCGTGGCCGATGCGCACGTCGAGCTCGCCCAGCGTGTCCAGGTCGATCCGTCCGTCCTGCTGCGAGTGCGCCAGCACCGCCGCGTGCAGTTCCGGCACGTACGGCACCGTCCGCGCCGCGACCAGGACAGGGCGCGCGCCGAAGCGCACCAGGGCCGCGTCGATGCCGTCGGCGCTGGTGCCGGAGATCAGGCCGAGGTAGAGCGGAGCGGGTGCCTGGCTGTCCATGCGTTCTCCCGGAAGCCGGATACGGCGCGGGCCGGAAGAATCCGGCCCGCGCGAGGATGCGATGCGGTGTCGTGCGTCAGTTGAGCGAGGTGCTGGCCTCGCGTGCCGCCAGATGGCGCCCCTCGAGCATCTCGAGCTGCGCCAGCGCCGGCCCGGCCACCGCCCGGAACTGCGCCATCGCAGCGCCCTTCAGGGGCTCCGGCGGCGGCATGGTCACCGTGGTCGGATCGCGGTGCTGCCCGTTCACGCGGAACTCGTAGTGCAGGTGCGGGCCGGTGGCCAGGCCCGACATGCCGACGTAGCCGATGACGGCGCCCTGGCTCACGCGCTGGCCGGTCTTGTACCTGCCCAGCCGCGACATGTGCGCGTACAGCGTGGTGTGGCCGTTGCCGTGATCGACGATCACCGTGCGGCCGTAGCCGCCCCGGTTGCCCGCGAAGGCGATGCGCCCGTCGCCGGCCGCCATGATCGGGGTGCCGGTGGGCGCGGCATAGTCCACGCCGTTGTGCATGCGCATCTTGCCGAGGATCGGGTGGCGCCGCGCGCCGAAGGTGGAGCTGATGCGGGCGAACTCCACCGGCATGCGCATGAAGCTCTTCTTGAGCGGGCGCCCGTCGGCGCTGAAGTACTCGCTCTTGCCGTCGCGCTCGAAGCGCACCGCGGTGTAGCGCTTGCCGCGATTGGTGAAGCTGGCGGCGACGATGTCGCCGGTGCGCAGGCGCTCGCCGTCGCGCCAGACTTCCTCGTAGATCACGCTGAAGTGGTCGCCCTCGCGGAGGTCCTGGCCGAAGTCGATGTCGTAGGAGAAGACGTTGGCCATCGTGTTGACGATGGCGTTGGACACGCCGGCGCGCGCGGCGGCGGCATAGAGCGAGCTGGTGATCTCGCCGCTGGCCACGAGGGTGCGGCGCTCGAGCTCGCGCTCGGTGACGTTCTCCTTGATCCCGCCGTCCTCGAGCACCAGTTCGACGTGCTCGTTCTCGCCGCGGGCGAAGCGCAGCGCGCGCAGCTCGCCGGGCTCGGGCACGTCGAACGCGAACTCGTCGCCTGCGCGCACCCGCGTGAGCGCCTCGCGCGCACCGGGGTGCTGGAGCAGGCGGTGCAGCGTGTTCGCAGACAGGCCGAGGTCGGAGAACACACCGCCCAGCGTCTGACCCTGTGCGATCTGGACCGTGCGCCAGGTGTCGACCGGCGCCTCCTCCGCGATGGGATCCTCCTCGATCGGGAGCACGCTGCGTGGCGGCAGGGGGAGGGCGATCGCCCGCGTCACCTGCTCCGGCTCGGCGGCAGGCGGCGCCGCGGAGAAGCCCGGCACGATGGCGGCGACGAGGACGCCGACGCAGCCGATGAGGCTCGCCGTCGCCCAGTGGTCGCGGGTCCAGCGGCCACGGAAGGTCGTGATCGGGGTCCTCGGGGTTCGCGTACCCTTCATCGAGGGTTGCGTCGCTGGCGTCTGGCGCGCAGCGGCGCCGTGATCGAAGGTGTCGCGTTCGGTCACTGTTCGTTCCGGTGAAGGCGGCGTCGGCAGGTACCATAACGAGGTTCAAAAGCCCTCGTCAAACCCTTGTATCGCTTAGGTTTTTTGCCGGCGGCACTTAACTTCGATTTAACTCCGTCTTAACCTCGCGTCGCATTTCTCATCACAATCCATCGACCATGACCGAAATTCACAGCGCCCTCGACCTAATCGCGCGCGGGGCACACGACATCGTGAAGCGCGAGGAGCTGGAGGCGCGCCTGCGCCTGGGGCGCCCCCTGCGGGTGAAGGCGGGCTTCGACCCGACCGCCCCCGACCTGCATCTCGGTCACACGGTCCTGCTCAACAAGATGAGGCAGTTCCAGGACCTGGGGCACACCGTGATCTTCCTGATCGGCGACTTCACCGGGATGATCGGCGACCCGACGGGCAAGAACGTCACCCGCAGGCCGCTGACGCGGGAGGACGTCGAGGCCAACGCCCGGACCTACGAGGCGCAGGTCTACAAGGTGCTCGACCGCGATCGGACCGAGGTGCGCTTCAACTCCGAATGGTTCGGACGCATGGGCGCGGCCGACATGATCCGGCTCGCCTCGCAGCACACGGTGGCCCGGATGCTGGAGCGCGACGACTTCTCCAAGCGCTTCCACGGCCAGCAGCCGATCGCGATCCACGAGTTCCTCTACCCGCTGGTGCAGGGGCACGACTCGGTCGCGCTGCAGGCGGACGTCGAACTCGGCGGGACGGACCAGACCTTCAACCTGCTGATGGGCCGCGCGCTGCAGGAGCACGCCGGGCAGCCGCCGCAGGTCGTCCTGACCATGCCGTTGCTGGAGGGCCTGGACGGCGTCAACAAGATGTCCAAGTCGCTCGGCAACTACATAGGTGTGGACGAGCCGGCGATCGACATCGTCACCAAGACGCTCAAGATCGGGGACGATCTGATGTGGCGCTGGTTCGAGCTGCTGAGCTTCGAGGTCTCGATGGCCGAGCTCGCGCGCATGCGCGTCGAGGTCGAGGCCGGCCAGCTCAATCCGCGCGATGCCAAGCTGCGGCTGGCGCGCGAACTCGCCGCCCGCTTCCACGGCGCTGCCGCGGCGGACCAGGCCATCGCGGGCTGGCACGCAGTGGTCCGGGGCGAAGGCGACACCTCCCTGCTTCCCCTGTCCGAGATCCCCGTGCCCGCGGACGGCCTGCGCGTGGCGGCCCTGCTGACGGCCGCGGGCCTGACGCCCTCCAACTCCGAGGCCATGCGCAAGCTCAGGGAGCGTGCTGTACGGATCGACGGGGCCGTGGTCGAGGACCCCCAGCGCGTGCTCGGCCCGGGCTTCGAGGGCGTGTTGCAGGTCGGCAAGCGCAGCTTCGCCCGCGTCGCCCTCCGGCCTTCCTGACCCGGCCGGATGAGCGGACGCACAACGCCGGTGAAAAAACTTTCAAGAAAGTAGTGGCAAATCTGCAATGACCCTGTAAGATGCGCGGCTCGCTGAGGCGCCACCGACGAAAGGTCGGCAGGCTCCGAGGCGGGCCCCCGGGAGGGGCCGCCCGTTCGATCTGCTGGCATGAGGGACCGGACGGGGTGACGAAAGAAACTTCGTCACAGGGTGTTGACGAGCCGCGAATCTCATGTATGATGAGCGGCTCCCCGGGGCGAGAGTCGCGGGGCCGGAAGAGGGAAGCGA